>CAIWAX010000295.1 GCA_903910795.1 uncultured Anaerolineae bacterium | reverse complement strand
CGGTAAAGATGCATTAATGGAAACTTTTAGCACTATCATTGAAAGTATTACCCCTATTGCATGGCCAATTGTGTTGCTCTGCCTTGGATTATTCTTTCTTTTGATATATAAGGCTCCGATAACAGGCTTTCTAAACCGTTCAGATAAAGCAAAAATCGGAAACTTCGCTGCAGATGCCCCCATTAATCAAACACAGACAGCTTCAAATAACATTAACAACCTAGGAAAATTAGAACAACTAACGAAGTCTGAACCTGGCTACCAAAACATAGAAAAAGATGATAATACTGAAAAGGATGGCGTTGTTGCATATTTAGCATCATTCGATAACCCATTAATTAAGGAAACCGAAAAAATAATCAGTGAAAACCTGAAATCCAGAAATATTACTGACGCCGCAGGCAGGGAAAGATTTCTCATCAGAGAATTGGCATCCACACAGATGATTGTTTTTATGGAGCGTGTGTATGCAGAAATTTGGGCCAGTCAGGTAGCGGCTTTACGGTCTCTAAATTCTTGCCACGGTGGGGTCGATGTCTCAATACTGAAAAATTTTTATGACACGGCCAAGGCTAATTATCCAGATTTGTATAAGGATATGAAATTAGAAAGTTGGCAACATTATCTGACCTTGTTCAATCTGATCCAATTGGATGGGTCAAAAGTTGTTATTACTATGGCGGGACAACAATTCTTAAAATATTTAATCGAGGCTAGAAAGCAGGAGCGTGTTTTTGGATAAATCACCTTCAAATAAAACTTTGCAACACAATCACGTCATATGAGAGCAAATGATTGGAGTGTATTTGTTTTCTTTTTGACCATTGCCCGGAAAGGAGATTTCCATGCCGGAAAGCGATGACAAACGCCAGAAGGATGAATTTGATACCCCCTGGAAGGAGATTCTGCGGTTGTATTTTAAAGACTTCCTGGCCTTTTTCCTCCCGGAAGCGCACGATGGCATCGACTGGTCGCGGGGATATGAATTTCTCGACAAAGAGCTGGCCCGCATCACACGAGAGGCGGAAATCGGTGACCGGCGCATGGACGAACTGGTCAAAGTGTGGCAAAGTGATGGCATCGAACGCTGGGTGCTGATCCATGCCGAGGTGCAGGGCGATCGCAAGCCGACCTTCTCCCCGGATATGTACACCTACCAATACCGCGCCTACGACCTCAAACGGCTGCCAGTGGCCGGTTTGGCCATCCTGGCCGACGATGAAAGTGGCTGGCGACCATCAGAGTTCAGCTATACGTTGTGGGGAACGCGACTGACCTACCAATTTGTTGTTGTCAAGTTGTTGGACTACCCGGAAGCCGAGTTGGAAAGATCCAGCAACCCGTTTGCCGTGGTGACATTGGCGCACCGGCAGGCCAAGAAAACCCGGAATCAGACAGAAGACCGCTATCAGGCAAAATGGCGGTTGATTCGCGGCCTGTACCAGGGTGGCTTCGGTCGTCAACAGGTAATCGATCTGTTTCGTTTTATCGACTGGGTGCTCCATCTGCCGAAAGAGGCCGATGAGCGATTGCGGGGACAAATTGTTGCATTCGAGGAGAACCAAAAAATGCCCTACATTTCGAGTATAGAGCGGATTGGAGAGGAAAAGGGCGAGAAAAAAGGAGAAGCCAACATTCTGACACGCCAGATACAACGCCGCTTTGGTGATTTACCTGCCTGGGCCAGTGAAAAAATCGCCCAGGCCGAACCCCCCTCCCTGGAAGAGTGGAGCCTGCGCATCCTGGACGCCTCCACCCTGGATGGGGTGTTCGCAGAGCAGAGGTAATCCGAATGGTCGCCCTTGCCCATCGTTTCAACTTAAAAGTGGGGGCCTTGCCCCCACACCCCCACCGGGGGGGATGAT
>CAIWAX010000294.1 GCA_903910795.1 uncultured Anaerolineae bacterium | reverse complement strand
GTATAGTATAAAAAAAAGACTTGTCAAGCCATAAACAAAAAACTTGCCAACAGCAACTTCAAATCTGATATCAGGTAAGCTAATAAGTGAGCGATTCAAGCCTTGAACCGTCCACTCCCAGTCCATACTGAACTTATGGGTACTTTCCATACTGAACTTATGGGTACTTTGTGAGCAGTTACGCTATTTTATTCAATAATTGGGGTAAAATCCCGGATTAAAAAATATTATTTAAAAATGTCCACTTGATCGTCTGGTATTAAAAACGGTGAAAATCCGTTTTTTGATGCAAAATTTTCAAAACAAGGAGAAAGAGAAAATGAAAAAGTTATACACCATGTTCGCGGCGGTCCTCGTGATCGCTTTTGTGCTGAGTGCCTGCGCCGCACCAACGCCGGCCGCGACCCAGGCACCTGCCCCCACCAGCGCCCCGGCAGCCACAAGCGCCCCGGCCGCTACCCAGGCACCCGCACCGACAACTGCTCCGGCGGCCACCCCGACCGCTGCGGCAACGGCCACCACAGCAGCGCCTACGCCTGTGGCATCCGTTCCAGCCGATAAACTCGCACAAAAGAATCACCTATTGATATGTACAGATTTCCCATATCCTCCACAGGAATTCTTTGATGAAAACGGCGATCCAAAAGGCCTGGATGTGGATTTGGGCACCGAAATTGCTGCCCGCCTCGGGTTGAAAGTTCAATTCGTCAACAGCGTTTTCGACACCATTATTGCCGCCGTCAACAGCGGGAAATGCGACATTATCATCTCGGCTCAGAATATCACCGCCGATCGCCAAAAGCAGGTCAGCATGATCCCGTATTTCCAGGCCGGACAAGCCTTCGTTGCGATGAAGGGAAATCCCGAAAACATCAATGGCCCCGAAGATCTGTGCGGTAAAAGCGCTGCGGCTGAAAGCGGCACCACTGAAGCCGATTATCTGCAAGGCACCGGGGATTACAAAGGCAAGGGTCTGAATGCGGATTGCACAAAAGCTGGCAAACCCGCCATCAACGTGATTGTCGCCCAGAAGGATACGGATGCCCTGCAACAATTGCAGGCTGGCAAGGTTGCTGTTTACTTCACAGACTCCCCGGTTGCCGCCTATTACACCGTTCAGCATCCCGATCAGTTCCAACTGGTTGGCAAAGTCCTTGAGCCAGCCCAGGAAGGCATCAGCGTACCTTGCGGTGCTGATGACTGCACAGGCAAGCCGCTGAGCGCAATTGGTCAGGCCGTCCAGGCCACCCTCAAGAGCATGATCGCTGATGGCACCTACGCGAAGATCCTGAATACGTGGAATCTTTCAAGCGGCGCCGTGGCGCTGCCATAACCATACCCGGCACTTTCTAAAAGTGTTGCAGTGAAACGCAGGTGAGCTGGTCCAGAGCGCTGCGGGCCAGCTCACCTTTTTTGATCTTTCGCTCGCGAGGTTTCCATGTATCATTTTGATTGGGCACTTTTTTGGACCTACGTTTGGCCGGTAACGGCCCTGCAAAATCCATTGATCCGCAACGGCCTGCTTGCCACTGTGGTTGTCAGCATCATCGCACAAGTGTTGGGTGTGGTTTTCGGCCTTTTTGCAGCGCTGGGAAAGATGTCGAAATTTCCAGGATTTCGCTGGTTGGCGGAAGGTTACATCTGGTACTTCCGGGGCACACCTCTGCTGGTGCAAATGGCATTATTGTTTTTTGGTCTCGGTGTCACCCATATCTACGATTTCCCCGACATCAAATTCGGCATTGTCACTATTACGGGCGCTATCCAGGCAGGTACGCTGGCGCTTGCCATCAATGAAGGCGCATACATGGCCGAAATTATACGGGCTGGGATTGAATCCATCGATCCCGGTCAGATGGAGGCAGCCAAATCGCTGGGGATGGGCTACGCGCTGGCGATGCGGCGCATCATTCTGCCGCAGGCCGCCAAAGTCATCATCCCGCCGCTTGGCAATGAATTCAATAATATGATGAAGACCACTTCTTTGATGGAAATCATCTCGGCCGGGGAGTTGTTCTTTGCCTTCAACCAGATCAATGCGCGCGTTTTCAAACCATTTGAATTGTTTATTGCGGCTTCCCTCTATTACCTGTTACTCACCACGATCTGGTCCCTCATCCAGGCGCGCATCGAAGCCGGCCTGGGCGAACGCAAAGGCGACACTGAAAAACAGGGAATGTTTGCCCGCTTACTGAGCGGCACTTCGAAGGGAGGTCACTAATGACTGACAAATTTGCGCCCAAACCCGACAGCTCGGTGATTGTCCAGGCCGAAAAAGTGAACAAGTTCTTTGGCAAACTGCACGTGCTCAATAACATCAGCCTTGAAGTGCGCCAAAACGAAGTGGTGGTTATCCTTGGGCCATCCGGCTCGGGCAAAAGCACGTTTCTGCGCTGCATCAATCACCTGGAAAAAATCAACAGCGGCCATATCTACGTCAATGGTCACATGATCGGCTACTCCGAACGCAATGGCAAACTGATCGAAGACAATGAAGCCAACATCAGCCGCCAGCGCGCCGAGATTGGCATGGTTTTTCAGCGTTTCAACCTTTTTCCGCATCTGACCGCCCTGGAGAATATTATGGAAGCCCCCGTGCATGTGCGTAAGATTGCTACCGCTCAAGCACGCGAAGATGCCGAGCGCTTGCTGGCGCGCGTGGGTCTGGAGGCCAAGCGCAACCAGTACCCCAATCAGCTTTCCGGCGGCCAGCAGCAGCGCGTGGCAATTGCCCGCGCCCTGGCAATGAAACCCACTCTGATGCTTTTCGATGAGCCGACCTCTGCCCTCGACCCGGAAATGATTGGTGAGGTGCTGGATGTCATGAAGGAACTGGCCCACCAGATGACCATGATCGTTGTCTCACACGAAATGGGTTTTGCCAAAGCCGCCGCTGATCGGGTCGTTTTCATGGATTACGGCCAGATTGTTGAACAGGGCACGCCGGACGAATTCTTCAGCAACCCGAAAGAAGAGCGCTCCCGGTTGTTCTTGAGCCAGATACTGCATTAAGTTCGGATTTACATAGGGGAAGATTGGCGCTCCAGTCGTTAAATTTTGGGATGTGGCCTCAAAAGAAATCATCGTTTGAGGCTGTTGGTGAACCAGATCAAACCCGCAGGGCACATGTTGCGATGTGATGTTACAAGAAATCCCCGGCGCGCGCCGGGGATTTCTTCTGTTTACTCGCCATTGATCAAGTTGAGCATTTCGGGCAGGATGGCGGCATTGGTTGCCAGGGCCTCGTGATGCAGATGGCCTACGCGTCCATCCCAACTGCCAAAGTAACCCCCGGCTTCTTTTAGAATGACCGGAAAAGGTCCACAGTCCCAGGTGGCCATAATTGGATCCAACATGGCCTCGGCCCGCCCCGTGGCCACCGCCAGGTACCCATAAGCATCGCTCCAGCCGCGCGAGGCATAAGCCCGCGCTTCAATACGGCTCCAGGCTTCCGCGCGGCCATGCCTGAGCATATTGCGATTGTTAGTAAAGCAGACCCAGGATTTATCCAGCGCAGGTACGTCTGAAACATGCGCGCGGCGCCCGTTCCACCAGGCACCCAGACCCTCGGCCGCGCACAACATTTCATCGGTACCAGGATAATAAGCCGCCCCAACCCTTATGACACCTTCAATTTCCAGTCCGATCAACACCCCATACAGGGGAATGCCTCTCAGAAAAGACTTGGTGCCATCGATCGGATCAACAATCCAACGCATGGACTGAGCCTGCCCGCCGCTCTCTCCATATTCCTCACCCAAGATGGCAATGCCGGGATATTTCTTTTCAAGTTCGCCGCGAATGAAATTCTCTGAAGCGCGGTCGGCGGCTGTCACAGGTGTATCATCGGCCTTGTAATCTGGGCGAATGCCAACGTTGAAGTAACCCAGGGTAATCCGCCCGGCCCGGTAAGCCAGTTCGGCGGTGAAATCCATAACCGGTTCTAAATCCATGTGTCACCTTTCATGTCAATCTGGTTGATTTCTTCTGTCCCACCTTGATGGTTTCCTGACAGGCCGGAAAGTTTAAGCAACCGTAATATCTTTTTCCGTTCAGCGGCCCGTCTTTATCGAAACGCAATACCATGGTGATGCCGCAGCGCGGGCAGATCGGAGAATAAGCAGTGTGGGCATGTGATAGATCGGCCGGGTTGGGTGTCCGTGACTTCTTCAAGGCATCCTTGATCTGTTTGGTTAACGGCTTAAGATCATAGGTTTGCTGTACGGTGACATGGATCAAAGGCAATCCGGTGCCGATAAACAGGCTATTGAAGAAATTGTCCGCATTATGATGTTCGGCTTGCCGGGGATAATCCAGTTCAATTGCCAAGGCAGGCATCAGGGTATCGGGCCAAAGTAGTAAAAAATCAACATTCTTACGCTGTAATTTGGCGGCATGCTGAATATTCTCATTGGGACGGACTACAAAGAAAATATCTTGCAGTGCCACCTTTGAAGACACATGAAATTCATTTTTGACCAGCCTCGTCAAAACATTATAGAAGGCAGATTCGGATGTTGACAGGAATTCAGGTCGTATGCG
>CAIWAX010000293.1 GCA_903910795.1 uncultured Anaerolineae bacterium | reverse complement strand
TCAGGTGTCAGAGAGGAGCCAGGCGTTGTCGAGGTATCAGGTGTTAAGGTGCCCCCAAAAGCGGGGGTGATATCAGGTGTCAGGGAGGAGCCAGGTGTGGAGGTGTCGGGCGTTAGGGAACCGCTGGCGGTGGGAGTGGCGGATAAATCGGGTGTGCCGCTCAGGGTGACGGGCAGAGGCGTCAGGGAATTCGTGGCGGTTAGATTGAGTGTGCCGGTCGGAAGGGTGGCGGCCAGGGTCTGGCTGGGGGTGGGTGTCCCAGTAAGAGCATCCGGGACTATAGTCCCAGTAAGAGCATCCGGGACTATAGTCCCAGTAAGAGCGTCCGGGACGATAGTCCCGGTCGGGGTGAGTGTCAGGCTGCTGGCTGTTGGGGAGCTGGTTAGGGTGGGGCCGCCATGCTTGCTGCTGGAGGCGCCTGCGAGGGCTGGCCGGGCAATTCCCAGCGTGTTGAAGATCAGGTTGCTGGCCTGACTGGTGTCTGCCATGGCCAGAGCCGATGTGTCAGACCCGATCAGTTCGGGGTCCGTGACAATGCTTTCCACATATTTGGTGGCGCCTTTGCAGGCCGGGTCAAGCTGGTCGCTGATGTTTTTCCAGGTACGGCTCAGGCGCAGGTAGTTGGTCTGGTGAATGGCAGTGGTCACACAGGCCGGGCCGGCGTTGTAGCTGGCCAGGGCCAACCGCCACAGCAAGGCGTTATCAAAGGGTTTCGCACCGGGTGTGATAAAGCCCTGGGTCAGCCAGACCATGTGGTCATAATTGGCGCGCAGGATAGCCGCCAGCACCGGCACGCTGTTGTGTGTGCCTGGCAGGTCAAGGCCGCCCGGGCAGTCGGAGCATTCATTTTCGAAGGACTTAATCACGGTGCCGCGCAGGCCGGCCTGTTGGTCTGAGGGCAGAAAGGCAAAGTCCGTTTTGCACATCGGCCCCAGATAGTTCTGGTTGCACAAATTGCTGGTGTAATTCGGGTTCCAGCGCAGCAGAGTATCCGCGCCCAGTTCGGTGACCGAACCCAGCCCATATTCTGGGAACCAGGTAGTAGTGCGGTGAGTGGAAGGCCAGAACTGGCTTTCTTTGGCGATCAAATTCTTGAGGGCGTAAGCCGGCACCTTGTATTCAGAGGCGGCGGCGAAGATGTCCCGGTCAAATTGGTTTTGCCAGTTGATCACGGCCAGGCGGGCGGCCTGTTCACCGCAGGGACTGGCGTTGCCGTTGGATAACAGCCCGGAGCCGCCGTCGCAGTAGCTGGTCGCATCCACCATGCCATTATTGATCAATTTCCCGGCCAGCAGGGCGTAGGAATTGCCGGTCGCCAGAAGCCCGGAGTCGGAGGGACTGGAGTTCCAGCGCGCGGTGCCGATGATATTGATCGAGACGGGATCGGGCGCCGAACTGGCAGGGGCGCTGGCCGTTCCGTCCGGGGTTTGGGTGGGCGTCGGGGAAAGCAGCTCCTGCGCCATCCCAACCGCCTGCGCGCCGGCGGGCGCGATTAAAACAGCCAGCAGCACCAGGCTGAAAAAGCTCAGGCGCAGAGAGGCACGCAGGGCGCGCGGGGAAGTAGGCGGGGTAGTGAATTTATTCACAGTTGGCTCAATATGATTATATCAAGTAAATTTTTTCCAACCCACAGGGCAGGTGCGCCAGGCTGTAAAAGTGATTTACAGCCTCGAGTTGCAGAAAATTTAACCAGGGTGTGGCAGCGGGTGCGATGAAGCTGCTGTGCTGCTGCCACACCCCTGTGGCTCAGACGCTTGCCGTGCAAGCGGCAGGTTCTTTGGCTCGGACCCCGGAGTTACGGAACGCTGCATTTCTTAATGGAATACGGAGGTGAGTGCCCTCACGTTTCGCGTCTGTGTTACTTTTGGGGAGGGCCGGGCCTGGCCCTCCCCTGGTAAAACGTGGTCTTAGTAAGGTTAAGGAACGAGGCTCACAAATCCGACATCGCTACCGTGACAGCGAATGCACAGGGTTCGACCGTCCATACGCAGCAAAACGGAACCGCCGTGCAGGGAGCCGCCCAGGTTGCTGGTGGCGATCGTGGCTAAATTGACCTGGGCGCCGGGATCAACGCCATCGGTCAGGTTGCTGTTTGCGACCGCTGAAGTGCCGTGGGAAACATGGCAGGTCAGGCAGGTGCGGCCAATGGAGGTGAAGGCATTGCCAGCGAGCGTGCCAGAGCCATCCACTGCGGCGCGGACATCACCGGATGCATGGCGGAACTCATAGACTGCATCGCCGGATGGGCGGGAATCACCCCAGGCGACTGTGATTCCAGGGGCAGCAATATGAGAATTGTAACTAACTACGGCCTTACAATAAGCCAGCTTGGCTGTGCCCTGGACTTCTGGGTAAACCTGTCCCACCGGGAAGATCTGTGGGTTGGTGGGGCTGGCGCCTCCAACATCTGATGAACTGGTTGTATAGGTTGGCGCAGCAGGTGAAACGAGAGTTGTGTTGTCTTCATCTGTCAAGCAGTATGTGCTCTTATCGCCGTTGTTGCGCAGACTCGAGTTGTTGAAATAGCGATCATGGCACTCTGCGCAGAAGAAGCCTGCATTGATCGCCGCCGGGCGGTAATCATGAGCATTGCCAACTCCAGCATCGGTGACAGTGACATTGTACGCATTGTTGAGCGCTCCGCCAGGCAGATAATCGTTCGGCGCAGCCTTTGAACCAGTGCCCAGGGTATACCATTCGCCACCATTGGTAGCGAAATTGTCAGGCACGGTCCAACCTGTGGTTGCGCCTGCGGCTGTTCCGTTGGTCGGGTAGTCGCCGCCGCTCCAGTTGATGAGCGTATCGGCAGTCGGAATGGTGAAACCGTTTGAACCCTGGGGTTGCCATCTCAGCAAGCGATACGATGCGATTTTGACGGTGCAGGGGTTGGTGGCTGACCCAACGTTGCTACCTGTTCCGCCGTAGGCTTTGGTGTAATCACAAGCATTGGTAAGACCGGTGGAAATTGGAGTAAAGGCTGGAGTGGCTGTGTTGGTATAGCCAGCGGTTCCGTGCGGGTCATGGCAGGAAGTGCATTCGAGCGTGATGCCGCTAGTGTCGGAAACCTCTGCGGTGGTGCCGTTGTTGGCGCCTGAGCCCCAGATCGTCTGATTGGCGGTGTCCAGGGTGTGGGTGGAGGTGGTTGCCCGGGAACCAGCCGCTGCTGCGACAGTTGCGCCGGCAGAAGAACCATTCCAGGATGTGGTCATCACGGTGTTGTCAAAACCACCGCCAAACAAACCAGCGCCCGAAACGCCTTCAGCGTGGGTACCAGTCTGGGCATCGGTTGTATAAATGCCGTTTGAGACATCCGTGGAAGCGCCCAGGCCGCCTTTATGGCAGCTCATGCAGAGTTCGGTTTCGGGCATGCGGAGCAAGTCATTGCCACCATCCCGGGCAGAGTGCGCTCTGTGACAGCCAGCGCAAGCGTCCGTTGTAGCGGTGAAACCACCATGGGGGCCGTTGTCAGCCAGGGCTGTTGTTGCCAGGGCCGCGACCAGCAGCAGACCGATCACTACTGCGATTAAAATTTTTTTCATTTTTCATTCTCCTAAATTTGTATTTCTTACTTACTTGGCTTGGGGTCCGGTACTACCAATACTTCTTCTACTCACCTCCTGAACCTAATAAGACCAAACCTGAATACGGTTGTTATCCACATCTGCGATATACAACCGGCCGGTTTTATCCATGGTTATGTCGTTCGGGAAATTGAACTGTCCTTCTGCTGTTCCAAAAAGGCCAAGGCTGGCAAGGAAAGCCGGTTCAGTTCCCGAAACGTCATAAACTCGTATCACCCCGCCAACTGCGTCGGTAACATGCAGCCGGTCGTGGGCATCCATCCAAATTCCACGGGGCAGGTTTAAGGCAGAATCTGACGAGCCGTACCCGAAGAAAGATTGGTAACTCATGGCAGAATTCCATACTGAAATTCGCCCGTTGTTGCTGTCGGAAATGTAGTAATTGCCCTTGCTATCCTGGACGACAGAATTGGGGTAAGAAAATTGCCCGTTCCCTTTTCCTTCCGTTCCGAATTCTTTGATACTCGGATGGAAGTTTGACCAGGAACCATTAATGTCTGCGGCCGGGTAAACCAGCACCTCAGTATTCCCTTTTACAGGAGAGGTTATTAACAAATCTCCTGCGGAGTTGAAGCGCATTCCCATTACTCCCCAATTTTTTCGATCCGGCCCGTCAACTCGTTGAGTGGGTTGTCCGGGAAGTTGATAAACAACCTGGTGATTGGTATTATCGTAGTAATAAATTGTTCCGGCGGGAAGCTGCTGTCCAAGCTGCTTGGTGACAAATCCGCTTAATGTAACATCGCGGGAAATCAACCCATCCAGAAAATTGCCATCTTTATCAAATACGCACAACACATCGTTGTAACCATCCACGACGAAAACACGTCCATCTGTGTTGACGGCGATATAAGTGAGCTGACGATTCGACTTGGATGTGAAGGGTGGGGCGAAGTTTGTAATATATTTCCCATCACGGTCAAACATTTTGATCAGCCGATCTTTTTCTGATTCAGTGGCGTAGATGCGCTGAGCGTCGGGTGACACCGCCACGCCAACTGGCTTATCGAGCGTAATTGAGAATTTATAAGTTGGCTGATAATAAGCATTGGAAATAACCGGGATCATTTGGGGCAAAGGCTGAGGAGCGGCGATATACCTGAAGATAAAATATCCGGCCACGCAGCACAACGTTAATAAAACCAGCAAGAATATTAATAAAAAACGCCTTCTGGCTTCATCGTTTTTTTCTGTGGTTGCTGCCGAAACTGGGATGGGATCTGCTTCGATATTATTCGGTTCGTTGGTTGGGGTAGTCATAGAATGGTTGCCTATTTATTCAGTAAATTATTGACGCGTTCAAGGCCGTTGACCGCCGTAAAATTATTGCTGTCAATTTTTAGGGCAGTTTGATAAGCTGATTTGGCATTTTGCAGATCATTTTGGGCTTCATACACTCGCCCCAATCCGGCAAAAATGGGTGCGAAATCAGAACGCTGTTGAGCCGCTTTTTGGAGTAATGTCAGGGCGTTAACGTAATCCTTGGTCGAAAACGCTACCATGCCATTCGCATAATCGACCATTTCGGGTTTCCCTAAATTTTGGTATGCGGCTGCCATGGCCTGGTATGCTTCTTTAAAGTCCGGCACAAAAGTGCTTGCTTCTTGAAACATACCAACCGCTTTTTCATATTGTTTTGTTCCGGCATAGGCCATTCCTAACTTGTACATGGCATCTGCATCAGATTTGCTCCACTGCACATCCAATTCCAGGGGGGTAACGGCATCCTGGGGTTGACCAATTTGTAAATAACTATCTCCGAGGTAATAGGCTGCCGCCTGAAGTTGGCTATCAAGGCCGGCCATGTCTTCATCCTTACGAGCATCCACAAACCTTTTTAATGGGTCGATAGCGTTATTGGGTTGATTAAGATTGGCATAAGAAACACCCAGTACCAGCCAGGCATGCTGATTATCTGGTTGCACGGTGAGTACTTGATTTGCCTGTGTAATCGCATCATTCCATCTTCGATTCTGCATGTAGGCTTCAGCCAGGGTAATGCGCGCTTTAACATCCTGAGGATTATCCTGGACAGCTTTTTCGGCTTGAGAAAGTGTTATTTCTACTGACTTTGGCTGGGGCCGGTAATAGCGGTCATACCAGTAGTATCCCGCGAAGCTGCCCACCGCCAGCACCAGTACGATGCCGGTCAGGATCACGATACGGGTGAGCTGTTTGTCGCTAGAAAAGTATTTCTTATTCAGTGTATCGAAAAGATCCATCAACTTTTTCATTACGTTCTACAGACTTCCTTTAGGGTTTGGGGGTCAGGCCGCTCACGCCGCCGGGGTGACAGCGCGTGCAGGTGATATCCTGATGGCAGGTGAAGCAGACCTGTTGTCCCACGCGCGCAACTTCCTGCGGGTGGGTAAAAGCCATGTTGGTGGGGTGCTGCAGGTTGTGGCAGGCGCCGTTGTTGCAGAAGGCCTGGCCGTGGCACTGGTAGCACTCGTTTTTATCGGCAGCCGTGATGGTCTGGTGTGTGATCGTCCAGCTAAAATCGGTGTGGGTGGCGGGCACATTGCCAACGATGACCGGGGCTTCCACCACGGTTTCGGTACCGCGGCTGACGATCGGCACGGTGTGGCACAGGTTGCACTGCACACTGATGGTCTCGGTTTTGCCGTCCGTGTTGGTGGTGACGTGTTTGCCATCGTGGCAGCGGAAGCAGCCCAGGGTGGGGGTGTGCTTCTGGTTGTTTGGATTGGTTTTCCAATCCAGGTTCATATCCGGGAAGGTCGTGTTGCCGTAGATGTCATCCAGGGCTTTGACGGCCGCGTCGATCTTGGCCTGGTCAATTCCGCTGGATTTGTACGAGTCGCCCAGGTTCTGGATGGCCTTGAGAGCGTCACCTTCGGTGTTGTATTTGCCGTTCAGCAAATCCACGGCGCGCTTGCGGATAAAGGGCAGATCCTGTGAGATCAGGCCATTGGTGATGGCGCCGTCGACTGCTTCGGCGGGGTAGGGGATGTAATGCGCGGCGCGGTTGTGACAGTCGATGCAGTCCATGCGGCGGATCAGACCCTTGGCGCGGGCGTCTTCCACAAAGGCCTTCTGGCCCATGCCGGCGATGTCGCTGGCAAAAAATTCCTTGAGTGTGCCGTCCGGCTGCTTGATGCCGACCCAGGCCATGACCTGGCGCTGCGGATCGAGCGCGATGTAATCAACTTCGCTGCTGATGTGCCAGTGGATGCCCTTGCCCTGACCGGTGGCGGTGTTCATGCCGCCCAGTTTCAGGATCAGGGTGGTCTGCACCAGGGTGTTGGCCTGGTCGTTATCGTAATGTTTGATCGACTTGGTGATATTGTCCTTGAAGGAAGTGGGGGTGTGGCATTCCTCGCAGGTTTCGCGGGCCGGGCGCAGGTTGCCGACCGGGCTCTTGATCGGGCGGCTGTAGTTGTTCAAGATCATGCCCAGCAACTGGCGCGAACCGTCAATTTTGGATTGGACGAAGGGCTGCAGACCGGCGCCGACATGGCATTCGGTGCAGGCTACTTTGGCGTGCGGCGACTGCTGGTAGAGGATCAACTGCGGGCCCATCGGGTGGCAGGTGGTGCCGCAGAAGCCGACGCTTTCGGTATACGAGTAACCCTGTACGCCGCCGGCCACGATCGCCAGTCCAAACAAAACAAAGACTACCGCTGCAATAAGCAGGCGCCAGCGGTGCGCCGGTTTGCTGAGGTCTATGGTAAGCGGCCGGGGCCACTTCAATCGGTTGCGTATGGCTTTCATTACGAAGCGTCTCCGCTGGGTGGGATAGTTGCTGCCAGATTTTCAACCGCTTCAAGCTGGGCGGCTTGGGCGGGTTCTTCTTCAGCGCGGGGCTGGGCTTTGATGGGCTTGACGCGCTCCGGGAAGGAGACAGTCACTTCCTCGACCGCGAATTTGACACTTTTTGGCAGGCTGGGGGCTTCAGCCAGGGTCGAGGCTTTTTCAATGTAAGCCAGTTCCAGCGGGTGGTCGGCTTTCATTTCGGCCAGGCTCATCTGCCCGTTGAAGATGCTGGCGTTCTGTTTGCGCACCAACACCTGGTAAAGATGCAGAAACAGCATGACTGCCACCGCGAAGATGGCCTGCCAGCGGTGGATGGCGATGGCATACAGGTACGCGCTGCCCGGCAGGATCTGGGTGGCGATGCTTGGGAACCACATCACCAGCCCGGTCAGGCTCAGGATGATGACCGCGATGACTGTCACCCAGTAAACAAACTTTTCATCAAAAGTGTAGCGCTCATACTGCGGCAGTTTTTTGGTCAGACCCAGGTTGAAGGTCAGCACCTGGAGGGCGTGGGCGAAATCGGCCGCGCCTGGCAGCATGACTGCCGGCTGCAAACGCACCAAAACGCCATCCACTACCTTGGCGATGTGATAAATGGCCAGGGCCATCAGGATCAGCGCGAAGAAGTGGTGGATTTGCTGGGTGCCTTCCAGTCCGCCCAGCAGGATCAAAATAGCCTGGGCCGGGCGGGTCGTGTCAAAGGATTGCGAGATACCGGTCACAGCCAGAACCACAAAACAAACCATCACGATCAGGTGTTCAATGCGCGCACCCAACGGGAAGCGCATGACATACGACCGGCCTTCGCGCACAGGTTTCATGATTCTGGCGGCGTCCAGCGCTGCGCGGCGGGTAATTGGGCGGATGAATAATTTGGTTGGGCGTGGTGTGCGGGTGGGTTCCGTCATGATTGTGGCTTCCTGAGCGGGCTAATCTTCGCGCCGGGTGTTGCTGAACATTTTTACGATCCTGCGTTGGCGCAAATCGAAGATGATAAAGAGCACGATTGCGGCAATCACCGCGATGACCGCGTTCAGGGAGAACTGGTTGGTGAAGAACAGACCGGGCATGCTGCTCTCGCTGGGGGTCTTGTGGCTCAGCCAGGTCTGCGGGAAGGTGATGCTGGCATCCTTGTGGCACTGCTGGCAGGTTTTCTGCAGGTTATCGGGGTAGACTTTGGAATAGGGGTTTTTCGGGCTCAGAATGTTGTGCGTGCCGTGGCAGTCATAACAGGTGGCCTTGACCGGGGCGGTATTATCCGGGTTGCCCATCAGATCAGTGCGCCCGTGCACATCATCCAGGTAGGTGCTCAGGATTTCGGTGGACAGGCCGTATTTGGCCATCAGAGCCTTATCGGCGTGGCATTTACCGCATAACTGGGTGGCTACATTGGCGCGGAAACTTTCCTCGGCCGGGCCGTTAACCTTGTGCGAACCGTGACAATCCTCGCAGTTGGGCACATCGTGGTTGAATTCGTCATTGAGCGCCGCGCCGTGCACGCTGGTGCGGTAGGCGCTGTATTCGGCCGCGTGGCATTTGCTGCAAATCTGGGTGGCGCCGATGCGGGTAACAGGGCCAATGGTATGCGCGCTGTGGCAGTCCACGCACACGGGCGCGAAGCGATTGCCTTCATTAAAGATGCGGGTGTGGGCGCTGTCCTTGACCGCCTCGAACTTGTCGCCGTGACAGTTCTGGCAGTTTTGATTGACGGACAGCGCAATCTCGCGCGAGTCGGCGAAGGGCAGGTCGAAAACCATGTCCGCTTTTGGATCCAAAACGGCGCCGCCGGTCACATCCGCGTGGCAGAGCCGGCAGGAGGTTTGCGATGCGCGTTTATGCGGGTAGGTGGCCTGATCCAGGTGGCAGAAACCGCAGCCGACATTTTTCTGGGTGTGATAGGAACTCTGATCCACCACCGGCGTGACATACAGCGAAATCACCTCGCCGGTCTGGGTCTTGCCCTTCATGTTCGGGTTGCCGTGGCAGGCCAGGCAATCGCCGCTGACGTGCGGGTTGCCGACCAGTGGGGTGGCGCTGGGAACGGGTGTGGGGCCGGGGGTTTCGGTAATGGTGGGTACGGGGGTTTCGGTGGGGGCGGTGGTCAGTGTCGCGGTAGCGGTGGGGGTGGCGCCCGCGGAGTGCTGGCTGGCGGCTGCGCCCAGGACATTCAAGGCGGCGAAAACAATAGTCAGGCTGATAACAGCCAGAATGATGGCGGAGCGGCGAAGCTGGGGATGGCTATTTTTCATCATCTCAATCGTGTCCATCTTTATGCGGTGGTATATACGCCTGGCTGGTTGCTGCCGGCGTTTTGGAGCATATTGAGCATATCGGTGATGCTGGAGGCGGGGTACTGGCTGCTGCGAATCACCTGGATGTCGGAAGTTTCAATGTTGACTTCGATCAACACCAGGCAGGGCAGCAGCGAAAAAAGCTGGTTGAGTGGGAAGATAGCGGGGTTTGATAATTCTTTGGACTCAAGGATGACCACATCGGGCCGGTAGCTGAATAGGCGCTCGTAGGCGCCCGGCTGCCCGGTTTCAATGGTCTCGATATTGAGCGCAGGCGCAGATTTATGCAGGCTGGTGATAATGCCTTGCGTCAATAAGGATTGGTCGGAAAGAATAGCTACGTTTATCATAATAGTTTGATTGTGAAGATTGGTGCAAGTTTATACATTAATTCATTATGAGACAATCTCAGGAAGGGTAGATTGTTGACAACTAACGGGTAGTAAATATAGTCTATTTCTATCTTTTAGGGTAGTGAAATAATAAAAATAACTACCCGAAAGAGTAGTGATTTAACCAGAATCCCAATAAATGCATTAATAATTGATTAAACTGGCAAGTTAATTTGTTCTTATTTTGTCCAGGCGAATTAATAGTGTTTGCATGTGTTACAGCTCAGTCATGTCATTGTTATACTGAGTCGGTTTTCTCTTGGCGCCGTGCCCCTCCTCCAAATCGTTCTTGGATT
>CAIWAX010000292.1 GCA_903910795.1 uncultured Anaerolineae bacterium | reverse complement strand
TTTACCCAGATATTCTGGGAAGACAAGTCTATCTCTGAACCGATCTAGGCCAACCATGGAACTAATTTCGACTGTTGTTCAATTACGCTCTCGCCAGAGTTTGGAAAAATATCCATTTACCGGGCGTCAGGTGCAAGCCTGGTTTTTACGCGAAGTTGGCAGGCATGACCCAACCCTTGCAAATGAGCTGCATCAACAAGAATCTGAATCGGAAAATAAGAAACAACTATTGCGAGCTTATACGCTCTCTGGTTTATATAAAGGTCCCCATCCCGTTTGGCAGCTGGCCAAAGGCGAATGGTGCAGGTTACGCATTACCTCGCTGACCAGAGAGTTGAGCGAATTTCTTTTGAACAAGGTTTTGCCCGAACTTTTGCCGGAGGCGCGCTTTGGCCAGGTTGAGTTTGACGTGCAGGGCTGGACACCTGAACCTGGCTCCGATCCGTGGAGCGGGATGGAAACCTACGCCTCTCTCATGCGCCAGGCTCTAATTTCCAAAGATCCAAGAATGGAACTTGATTTTATCTCACCCACTTCATTCAGTAAAAATGGGAGGTTCAGTGAGCTGGAGCGGGATATGCCGCTGCCTATTCCGGATATGGTTTTTGGTAATTATCTCAAGCATTGGCTGGCATTTTCTGAGGTGACGCTCCCGGATGAAATTGGCGATTTTATTGAAGATTGCCTGGTGGTCAACGAATTTAAAATCAAGTCAGAACGAGTCCAATTTTCTTATCAACAGGCGCAGCGGGCCGCCACTGGCTTTACGGGCCAGGTGCGATTTGCTATTCTAAGAAATAAGCGCTTTGGAGCGAATTGGGAGCATTATGCCAATATTGTGCGCATGCTTGCTTATTATTCTTTCTACTGTGGCACAGGCCGCCAAACCACTGTTGGGCTTGGACAGACGCGGTTTATGAATCCCGATCGATAAAACCTTCCATTCCTTTGAATAAAACAGCAGACGGCCAGGATATTGGCCGTCTGCTGTTTTATCCCCGCCAGGATCACACGATTTGCCTGGTAAATTGCACTGGAACGCAAGTGCAGGTGTGCGGGGTGCGGGGTGCGGGGTAAACCAGGATGTTTTCGACTTTAGAAATTATTTCGGCTTGAAGATATTCAATAGCCATTATTCACGTTAAATATCCTACTTTGTAGGATATACCGCCGAGGCGAATCGCTGCAAAATAGGGGGCAGACAGGCGATTTGGAGAACAGGAGGCAGCAAAAGTGGATAAAGTGAAACAGGGTCTTCCCAAGGCATGGAAAATAAGTACGGACGGAGCCGTCCGCTCCGAGCAGGGCGCCAGCGGGCTGGCGGCCATCGCGCGCGATGAGCATGACCAGATCTGCTATTGGTGGAAAAAGCGCGCTGGCCGGATGACCAATAATGAGGCTGAGTATGCGGCTGTCATTTTCGCGCTGGAGCAGATGCTGAAAATCCGGGGTATGGACAAAATCCCGGGTTTGATCATTTATAGTGACAGCCAGATTGTGGTGGAGCAAATGTCCGGGCGGGCGGCCACTAACGCGCCAGCCCTGCGTGTATGCCAGGCGCGTTTGCGTTTGTTGGTGAAGCGCTTTGCGAATGTCAGCTTCCGGCATATTTCACGCGAGCAAAACCGCCTGGCGGATGCGCTGGCGTTTGAGGCAGTCGAAGGGTTGCCGAGGGAATCCCAACCCCGCGCGGCCACCCCAAACCTGGATCTGTGGGAACAATTTAATTCAAGCTGGAGGACAAATGAACACTGATAGGCAGCATGTGGTTCCATATCTGTGGCCGGTAGGAGCAGGCGGGCTGATTGCTCCAGACCGGGTAATTGTGGCCGGGCGCTGGGATTCGGCGCCCATCAAGCGCGCGGTGCGCAAGGCCAAGGCCGATGGGCGTTTGATCGATCTGACCTATGGGCGGGCTTGCAAGTGGGTGATGTTCCTGGATAGCGGGCATCTTGTGCTGGCAGCCGTGCCCATGCCAGTGGCTGTCCTGGATGAGGAAGCACGGGACGAATATTTTATCCGGATGCATGGAGAGGAGTAAAAAATGAACAATGAGATGAAATTGATGGATCAATTGGCTGCGCCAGAAAATCTGCTGGCAGCCTGGCGAACGGTGCGCGGCAATATTCCTGGCTACCGCCGGGAGCGCAGCGCGGGCCCAGATGGGATGAGTATCACGGAATTTGAGCGGGATCTCCCGGCGCAGTTATCCGCGCTGCGGCACATGTTGATGAAGGGCCGCTACCAACCCCAGGCGCCGGGCCTGTTCACCATTAAGAAGCGCAGCGGCGGCACGCGCCAAATCGCTTTGTTGAATGTGATGGACCGGGTGGCGCAGCGCGCCGCCCAGCAAGTGATCGAACCGCTGTATGAACCGGCTTTTTTGCCATGCAGTTTTGGTTTTCGACCCGGACGGTCGATTCACGATGCAGTTTACTGTGCCCGCCGTTTACGCAGTGTCGGTTTCGGCTGGGTGGTGGATGGTGATATCGCGGCCTGTTTTGACAGCCTGGATCATGAGCTGCTCTTGCAGAAGGTCAGCAAGCGCATCAGCGATGGGCGTGTGGTTGATTTGCTGAAAAGTTGGCTGGGGATTGGCGTGCTGGAGCATGGCCTGCCGGCGGAGAAACCAGGCTGGCTGTCGCAGGGCTGGGAAAAGGCTTCCAGCGGGCTGCGCCAGGGTTTTGATTGGACATTGAATACGCTTGACCAAAATAACCAGCCCGACCCCTATTTAGATGTGCGCGGGGTCCGACCTTATGCGCCCAAAAAACAGGCGCAGGTGCCGGGTGGAACAATTGAGGAGGCTGTGCCTGCGGAGGAGGCCGGCGCTGACGACTTTCAGCCTTATCAGCCCGGGCTTGCGTTCGAGCGAAGCTCTCTTCAGAAACGAGCCTTTCAGCAAATTGCAGCCAGCGGGCTGATCCTGGGGAGCGGTTGGGCGCGGCAGTACCTGCCCGTGATTGGCAAGGCGGCTGTTGCATCCCTGAAAAGCAGCGCCGGGCGTGAAATCCTCAAGCGCGGTTTGCTGATTGGCGGCGGCACGCTGGGTGCGGCAGCCGGGGTGGCGGCATCGGCTTATTTCTTATACCGGCAGGTGGGCCCCAGCACAGCCGGTATTTTGCAGGGCAGCCCGCTCTCGCCTTTGCTGGCGAATATCTATTTGCACAGTTTTGATATTTCCATGACGCGGTCAGGTTTCCGGTTGGTGCGCTTTGCCGATGATTGGGTGATCTTGTGCGCGGATCAGGAACATGCCGAAAGCGCCTACAACCAGTCGGTGCTGGCGCTGGCCAATATCCACCTGAAGGTTAACGCCGAGAAAACTCACATCCTGCCGCCGGCGGCGCAGCTTGAGTGGTTGGGCGAAGTAATTTCATAAGGGAAAACCAATCTGGTCAGGCAGGGGAGACCGGCCCTGCCTGACCATTTGCGGGCCAAGAAGCCTGCCAAACGGAGGTAAAAATGGGAACGCTGTATGTTACTGAAATGGGTGTGCAGGTTCACAAGGAAGGCCAGCGCTTGCTGGTAAAACGCGGCAGCGAATTGCTGCAGGATATTCCGATGATTAAGGTTGACCGGATAATTCTGATGGGCAAGGGTGCCAGCATTACGACCCCGACCCTGTATGCCCTGGCGGATCGGAAGATCGGAATATATTATCTGAGCAGTCACGGGAAGTTTGTCATGCGCACGGTTGGCCAGGAGCATAACCACAGCCGGCTGCGCCAGGCCCAAACCAGGGCCACGGATGACCCAGCGCGCTGCATGCAAATTGCCCAGGCGATTGTGAGCGGCAAGGTCAACAATCAGCGCGTGCTGGTGCAGCGCCACGCTGAGGGCGCGGCCTGGGCGCGCGAGGCGCTGACCCAAATGGACAGCATGCGCCGGCAGGTGGAAACTTCGCAGAGCCTGGATGAATTGCGCGGGCGCGAGGGTCTGGCGGCCAAAGGCTATTTTCACTTGATGCGCCAGATTCTGCGACCACCGTCCGACGGCCGCAGTTGGGGTTTTGAGCGGCGGGCCTATTACCCGCCCACCGACCCGGTCAACGCGCTGTTATCCTTCGCTTACACTTTGCTGCTCAACGATCTGATCGCGGCCTGCCAGGTGACCGGCCTGGATCCGGATATCGGTTTCTTCCATGTGATCGATTACAACAAGCCGGCCATGGCGCTCGACCTGGAAGAGGAGTTCCGGCCCCTGATCGCGGATTCGATTGTGCTTTCGGCCCTCAACCGCCCGATTTTTGGGCTGCGCGATTTTGAAATCGGCCAGCCCTGGAAGAGTAAGGAAGAGCAGGATGAAGAGCCGGACCCGGCTGCCAAATCCATTCTGCCGGTCAGGCCTGCTGCACCACCGCCTGACGCGGGGAGTGAACAAAGCCGCCCGATTTACTTGAAGGAATCCGCGCGCAAACGTTTCATTGAGATGTACGAGGCCAGGGTCAACGAGCAAATTGTCTACCCGCCGAGCGGAGAACAAACCAGTTACCGGCGCATTTTTGAGCTGCAGGCGTATGCCATGGCGCGCGCCATCCTGGGTCCGGAGCAGCGCTACACGGCCTTTACGGTCAGGTAAAAGTGGCAGCCAAGCAGTTCATGATCATCAGCTATGATATCAGCGACGACCGCCGCCGGCGAAAAATTATGCAAACGCTTGAGGATTTTGGCAGGCGTGTACAGTTTAGCGTATTTGAATGCCTGCTGCTGCCGGTTGAATTCGAAAAGCTGAAAAAGAAGCTCAAGCCTTTGGTGAAAGAGCCCCAGGACAGCGTGCGCATTTATTTTCTGTGCGTGCTGGATGTTGGCCGCATCCAGGTGCTGGGTGCCGGGAAAGTGACCGAGGAAAAGAATTTTTTCGTGCAGTGAGCGGCAGACTGCTTTTTGCAGATGTGGGTATGCCGCGATAGGCGCAAATATGGAACCGGTTGATAGCCTGCCAGTTGAGTATATTTTTCAGTTAGCCAGCAGCCTGCGTAATGGGGTTGGGAAAACACCGCAGGCTGTTTTTTTGACGCTGCGCACCCGAAACCTGCGATCTTTGGCTGGCACAAAGCGGAGCGAGCAGGAGAAGCTCCCGCGCGGTTCGTTCTGGCTGCGCTTATGCCAGTCGGCCGCTTTGCTGGATGAGAGCCCGCTGCCAGTTGCGACCCTGCTGTTTGAGGAATGGCTGGGCTGGCCGCTGCACGCGCAAATTGGGCACTTATTTAAGGCGTGGCTCAACCAACCAGGGGAGCGTGTATGGCGCCAGATGCGGCGTGATATCTTTCAACGAATTGAAAGAGGCCAATCGCTTAATAGCGCCCAAAGGAAAGACCTGGTAATTTTGCAGGCGCTGGGAATTTGGCGCGCGGGGGTGTTTACTGCGTTGGGATCGGCGCTGTTGAATTTGAGCGGTTCTTCCCCGACTGCGACTCTGACGGCTGAAGCCTGGCAGATTCAAGAAGAAAAGCTGGTCGTCCCCTTCCCGCCGGATTGGAAACTGTTGTGGGAACTGGAGAAATATCTTGATCCGGACTGGCAGGGAAATTATCGGTTGGATGCAAAATCCTTGAGAAGCGCCGTGCAGCGCGGCGCAGGGCAGAATTCCCCTGGTCTGGAGGCGATCATTCAACAGGGGCTGGGCGGCCGGCCCCCGCTGTGGGTTACCAGCCGGTTGGCGGCCCGGCTGCCCGTCAGACTGGTGCCGGGCTATTTGCTGGAATTTGAGGACAGTGCAACTCTGAAACATCTCAGGCAGAATGCCAGCCTGCGGAATGGGCTGGAACAGGTCATCTCGCCGCGCCATGTTAACCTGGAGCCATTCGGCGGGATGCAGGTACTTAAAAAGCTGTACCGCAAAGGCCTGCTTGCGAAGGCGGATTACCGGGCTGGCTGTGCTTCGCTTTCAGAGCTGGAGGAACCTGCCGGCCTGCCGGGGAGAGCAGACCGCGCATTTCTGCTGAGCCTGGTATTGCTGTGCAAAGCGTTGGATCCAGAACTGAGCTGGCCGGCGGGTCTTTTGGACAGATTAGCGCAAGACCTGGGCCCTGATTTGTGCGGGGCGGCTGCCGGACAGGCAACCAGGCTTCTCAATAGACTCAGGCCGCCATCCGGTTGGTATCCCGAACCGGAAAGCCCGACTGCAATCGATGCGGGTCTGAGTGAAAGGCTGCAAGAGGTGATCGACAGGCAGGATAGTATTGATGTGTTATACCGGGCCACTGTTCAGCATAGCGCCGAGGTGCGCCATCTATCTCCGCTGCTGCTGGAAGAGCGCGGCGGCCGTTCTTACCTGCTGGCCTATTGTCACACCCGGCGCGCCAACCGTACCTTCCGGTTGGATCGATTACAATTGGTTGAAGATCAATCCTGATTTATAAGAGAAACCCGCGAGTTTTGGATTTTAAAAGGCGCCAATCCAGGAAGAAGTTGTGAAAATGATCACATGGATGCGATTACCCTTCGCAAAAAGCGTTGGGGTGAGAAACGAAGCGAAATCAGGTGATTCAGAGAGATTATGGGTTGGCTGAAACGATGTTTTTAAGGCTAAAATATGGGTAAATGCGCTTCATCCAATTACTGTTCGCAAGGTTGGTACAAGCTGGAGGAAAAGGCCAGTATAATGGAGTTAGGAAGAGCAAGCGAGTGGTTTTTTGGATAGACCCCCATAATAAGCCGAGATTTGATTCGGATTGAAACGTGTAGGTCTCACCTTGGTAGTTGACGATGACCTTCCCCCATAATAAGCCGAGATTTGATTCGGATTGAAACGAAATGTCCGACCGTTAACGCCAGATGCGTACGGCGGAACCCCCATAATAAGCCGAGATTTGATTCGGATTGAAACTTGTAGGCGGGTGCGGCATTTCCAGAATGGGTGAACCCCCATAATAA
>CAIWAX010000291.1 GCA_903910795.1 uncultured Anaerolineae bacterium | reverse complement strand
TGCTGGCGCGTGAGCGCGTTACGAACGCCAGCGTATGCCGCCACCACCGAAACTTGCGACTCCACTTCGGGCTTGCGGATTTCCCAGGTAATATCCTGCCCCTCGACCACCACATCGCAAGGCCTGCCATCTGAAAGCGATGGCGCGCTGACATCAATGGGGATTTCTTCAGCCAGCCGGGTGACGGCTGCTTCATCATTGCTATCAACCTGTTGGTTGATAGCCAGCCAGGTGACAGCGCGATACATCAGGCCGGTATCAAAGTATAGATACCCCAGCGCGCGCGCCAATCGAAATGCCAGAGTTGACTTGCCCGAGGCTGCCGGACCGTCAATCGCAATCATGGAAATAGATGTCATGCAGGCCACATATCCCTTTCGAAACCACCTGAAGTTATTTCAGGTTTTGCGAGTCGATAAAAACATCACTGCGTGTCCACAAGATGATCTTCTCTTCATTTTTCGGAAACTCGTGCAGAATACTCCAGCGCAGCCAGTCTGCCCGTGAACCCTGATCCCAGAATGGGGTGATTCGCCAGCTAAAACTCTGACCCCGGTAGGAAGCCGCGACATCCGATTGGGCCGAATTATTGGTGGAAATGACCAGATCCGGCGTGGCAGAACCCAGACTCATATCTGGCAGGCTGGTCACATCCCAATCACGCAGCAACCAACTCAGCGCAGGAGAGTCGACACCGGCCAGAGTCACATTCAATGCAGTTTTCATGCCCATTTTGAAGCGCGAAAGATCGTTGATCTGGCTGGTCAGCGTGTCAGCCTGACCGATATAGGGACTGGTTGGCCACATTTCAAAAGTACGGTAAGTGCGTAATCCCGCCGAAGCTACGCCAGTGGCAAAAGTATAAATAAGCAGCACAAGCAGACTGCCCCACAGGCCGCCCTGTATAGCGGTTGCAAACGACCAGCCGAAAGCCACCAATGCCAGGCTGACCAACCACAGCGCAATCGAGCCAAACAAAATCCACCAGCGTAATTGCACATCGGTTGGATCCATCTGTGTCAGGGCGATCGCAAAATAATTGAGAGCCGCCAAAACCAGGAGGGCGCTGGTAAAAACTGCCATCCCGATCGTTTCCCAGTTCCCATCCATGATCGGAACCAGATAACTCGCAAATTCCAGGGCTGCCAGACTCAAAAGCGGTACCACTGCCCAGACCAGGTCAGTCGCCTGGCGGGAAGGATAAGCCAACGTCAGGATTAACGCAACCAACAGCCAGATTCCCAGCAGAATTGTCAGGTAATCACGTTTCAGGATGCCGCGCACCAGCCCGGCTGCCGCCAGCAGGATCGCCAGAAATTCATAGATTCCCAATCCCAGCAGCAAACGTATGACAGGCACACCCGCCGGGGTGAGCCACCCTCCGAAATAAGCCGGAATGGATGCCAGCCCGGCGCTCAAACCGCCGGAGGCCAGCAAGAACAGGCTGCCCAGGATCAGGTAAGACCCGGCCGTGTACAGCGCCAGGGTCAGCCAGGTATTACGATCGGGTAAACTTGGCTGAGGCTGTTTATCCTGCTCTTCTTCTCGCGCTGTAGCCGGGATTGTCTCATCGGAGACTGTCTTAAAATCATTATTATCGTCAGCCCCGGGCACCTGCGACGGGATTGCCATACTGAACTTATGGGTACTTTCCATCTCGCCAATCGTTAAATATTCGGGTTTGTTCTTTGGCAGTACAGGCGATGTGATTTCCCTTGGATTTGTTTGGTAAACCGAACCGGGATTATTCCAGAAAATTCCGCGCAGCAGTCCATAACTCACCAGCAAACCAATCACACCCGGCCATAATGCCGGACCACTCAGCAATGCAATCCCGGCTAGAATACCGGCCGTGCGCAGTTTTCCATTGCGCCAGGTGCCCCATGCCAGTAGCCAGGCACTGACAGCCATGATTGGGCCGCCAGCCAGACGGGAAATCCCCAGCAGCGCAGGGTCAAAAGCCAGGAAAAATGCCAGTACCAGGGCAGGTTTGCTACCGAGCCGGTCGCGGAAATAAAATGGCGCCAGACACAGGGCCGCGCCAAACAGAGCTGGTACAAATCGTGCAGCGAAATTGCTGGCCTGCACTGCAAAAAATAGTACGCTGGTCAGCACCACATAGGCAGGCTGCGGCCCCATGGCAGTATGCAGACCTTTTGCCAAATCAAGTGCCTGGAGCGCCCAACGTGCTTCATCGTCGCCAAGCGGGATTTCTCCCAGGCGCAGCAAGCGGATCGCTACTGCCAGTCCAAAAGCCAGCAAGTACCAACCAAATTCAACATTCGTTTCCTGGGAGTTGTCCGTCATGTGCTGTATTTTACTTCCAATTTAAAAAGGGGTTCGATGGATAAAAGTATTCGATAAACCATAGCAATCCCAATCAATATCATCCCGATGCCCTGGCAGAGCCGGGAGAACCGGGATAATTCCTGGTTCTAATGGAATTTGTGGTATAGCCATTTTTTTTCAAACCATCCACGAATACTGAATTTTCAAGCTCGTAATCCTGTACATCCTTCAATCCTTCTAATCAAGGTTAAGACATTTAATGAACTGCATAAATGACGACCTGACCCTGGTTATAAACCTCGGAGAGGTTGGTCGCGAATTTCCGGTCATTTACATGATATTTTGATCGTTCCAGCGCTCCAATGTAAACGTACCGGATGTCGTAACGCTTAAGAATGAGTTCGGCATCGCTCCAATTGGGCGTGGTGTAGAGTTTGGAAATATCATCCGAACGGCTGCCCATCTCGGCCCCCCCCCCGCGCCACTGGCTCTCATGGCCGGGCCAGCCCAGAACGGAAGGTTGCCCCGAAAAAGTGGACACGCGCGCATATTCAGAATAACTTCCGCCTACCGCCTCCACAACCGTTCCTGGCGTAGCTTGCGCCAGCCACTGGATGCCAGCGTAATCATCCAGGTTATATGCGCCCAGATAATCCGCGCCATCCAGTGTCCGCTGCTCAGGATTGGCAGCTTTGAAATTATCTGTTTTGCTGGGCAGAGACAGAGCCGGATAGGCCAGGCCCACCACCAACACAACCGCGGCGCACACAGCAAATCCTACCATTTTCAGTCCGCGCAATTCTCTTGCCAGCACTACAAATCCAAAAGCTGCCGCCAGCGACCACAGCGCCCAGGCCTGGTAATAAAATTTAAAAACCGTATTCATGCGCGAGCCAAACTGATCGCGCAGGTACACAAATTCAGGCGCCATCACCAGTAACCCACCCAGCAGAATGAACATCAGTACAAAGTTCAAAACAGCGGGCTGGGAATTTAAGATATTGGAGGATTGGGGTAAGGCAGGTTGGGAGAGCTTCTGTACCCGGCCAGAATCGGGATGCCCAGCGTTTTTTTCTGGCGGCGCGATTATGTTGGACAGCGCCATGCCAATCAAAAGTACCAGGGTCAGCAGGCCAGTGCCGTATTGTAAGCGCCGCAGGCTGGCTGGCTGCAGAATTTCAGCGAACGAGCTATAGCCCTGCGATGAAATCAGCGAGCGGCCAGTTTCGGTCAGAGATGCGATGTAGCCGAGCAGCAAGGAAAAAGCCCACAAACCAAGCGTGAAACCTGCGGTAATCAACAGGCCTTTCTTCCAATCCGCAGCGTGTTTCCCATTAAGAGAAGCCAGCCACAGGAACATCGGCACCAGCAATGTGCCAAACATGATCCATAGATATGCGCCGCGCGTAGGGAAGATCACATTCGGCAAGATACCGCCGGCCTGAGATGAAAAACCCAGGTAAAAGGGCAGGTAAAGCAGGATGCTGGCAATGGCCAGCGGGATTGAGAACTTCAGAAATTCTTCGACCAGCTCCCAGCTCCAGCCCCGGGCAGAACCGGGATTACCACCGCGCCTGGAAACCAGCCACAGGATGAACGCGCCGCTCATTACCGCCAGATAAATTGGAAAATCCCAGGTGTTCAGAAAAGCCAGCCCGCCCAGCACAACCGCCATCAGGCCCAGGCCTTGCTTTTTGACCGGTATTTTTAGTCCGAACAGGTTTGTCTCGCCGGCCCAACCACCCAGGAACAGATTCAGCGCCAGCGCAGCGGCCAACAGCCCAAACGGCATGGCCAGCACATGCGGGTGCAAATCTCCCAGCAAGTAAGAAAAGAAGGGAAACTCGTCAATGACTTCTACAAAATTACCGCGCAGATCATAATCGTGTACGACGCGCGAGGCCCGCCACCAGAACCAGAAACGCGGGTTCCAGGTAAAGGGCGCCGTGGGCGGGTCGCTTAAATCCTTCATGTTCAACCATGTCCAGAAGTTGGGGTTTGGATTGCCCCAGCCAATTCCGTACGCGCGCAGTAATTCAAGAAATCCTTCCACGTTTCCGATGATTAACAGGAACAGCGGAGCAAAAAAGGCCCCAACGCTGGCAGCCAGCTTACTGCCTGTTTCCTTACTATCTCCCCAGTAAGCTGATAGCAGGTTGTAGAGCAGGCCATAAACGCCAATTGCGCTCAGACCGAAGACCAGCGCCAGCATCAGGTTGAAGGCCATACTGCCCTCAGTGGCCGTCAACATGGCTAACATGGCCGTCAGCACGTAGCCAAAGTAATAATAAGAAATGGCATACCCGCTCAACCAGGGATCGTGCGGGGGAAAACTGGGTGAATGCAGGATGGCATTGATAAAAGCCATCTCCATGGGTTTCTCGGTTCCGCTGATCTCTGGATTATTGGCGCGAACGAATGCCCAGATTGCGAAGGCCGCCAGAAAAAGCGCCTCGACTGAAAGCACAACACGCAGGTTCTTCTTCAACCATTCCTGCAGCTCTTTCCATCTCGAGCTACTCCCGGCTCCGCCACCCACCAGAAGCGTCCAGGCTGACAGGCCAGTCACGAGTGCCAGGGCAAACAGAAGCCCGCCAGTTTCGTTGCGCAGTATCCCAAACGAAACCAGCAGCCAGTACACAAAGCCCCATAAAAGAAACCCAAGTGTCCGGCTAAGGCTGTAGCCACGATCTGCCAGCGCGGGAAACAGGTGATATGCCAGCGGGAAGGTCAGCAGACCCAGCACAGAAATCGAGAGATACCAGAGAATGAAATGATACATGGGTAAGGCTAAGCCTGTGATGTTACAAAGCCGGCAAGCTGAAACTGCCATCATCTGAAGCCGGCAGATCCACCACCTGGATGACGGCCTCAAAATTTAAAGGGCCGTATAAATGCGGGAAGCGCTGGTCGGCCGAGGGGGCCGTTGAACGTTCTGCGGTGGATGGATGCACTGGGGCTTCATATTTCAGCTGGCCTGTCAGGCGGTCTGGATCGACCACCAGGATTACCTGGTCATGCAAGCCCTTATAAAAGGCATTTGCAACGCCCAGTAGCTGGTGAAGCTGCGAAAAATGGATAAAACCCTGGCTGGCCAGGCTTTCTGCGCGGTACTCGCCGCTTTGAAGGGCCGCCTGGGCTGCCTCGCGTGATGTGATATGGTAAATCCGACTCATGGGAGAACCTCATATATAAATGTTCCGGAATCCTGGTAGACAACTTTCCACAATCTGCCATTTGCGCTCTCAAACTTTGCCAGGCCTTCCTTGTTGTACAGGGTTTGTTCCAATTGCCCGACAACGATAAATTTGACGGAATATTTTGTCAGAAAATTCTTTGCCGCTTGCAAATCACTGGTATTGTAAAAATCGGTGATTTCCTGGATGCGAGCCGTCACCCAATCGCCCGGGAACAGGGCGCGCTGCTGGCGTTGGTGCCAACTCCAGCCTGCCACACCCGGCAAACCGGTGTAAATGGTGTAACGGGTGCCCCACCGGTATTCCGGAGTATTCGCTTCCACGATCACCGGTGATCCCTTAACGTTATCCTGCATCCAGCGAATAGCCTTGTAATCCCTGTTCAGGTCAAGCTGCACCTGGTCAAAATATGTTGAATACTGCATGTAAGTAACGCTGTCAAAGGTAAAGGGGATATTCGGCGCGATACGGTCGCGGATTTTGTCCATGCTGGCTGTAAATGTATAAAGCAGCGCGCCAACCAGCAGTAAACTGCCGCCTGTCTCGAAGAAGATGCGGCTGCGCGGCCCCCACTCATCCCATTCGCTCAGAATCCAGCCCAGCGCTGCCGCAGCGCTAACGGCAAACAAAACCCAGACCTGTAAGTAAAATTTAAAGACCGTATTCATGCGGCCAATATCGCCAGACAGCACAATAAATTCCACGATCAGCGTCAGCACCAGCCCGGTACCGGTCATAAACAAAACCAGGCGTTTTACATCCGGCTGCCCGGGACGGAAAATTAAGATCAGCGCCCAGACTGCCAGCGGGAAAGCAAACCAGGCGATCGGCACATTCAGAATAAATTGCAGCGCCAGCCATATTCCAATGCAGGCCGCCGCGCCAACTTCAAGTAGAAGCTCGTAGGGCTTTAGTTTCGCCAGCGCGGAAAGTGGGGTCTGCGCCAGCCACTGGCGGGTTTCCCAGACCATCCACGTGACAATCACAAATTGGAACAACCCCCATTGAGTCCAATAGGACCAGATCGGCGTCTTTTCATTCGTCCATTGGCTGACCTGGCTATAAGCCAGCCCGTACCACTGCGCAAAAGGCTGGAACAGCAGTAAAGCTGCCCCTACCAGCAAGCCCATCCCCGCGATCGCCAGGAAAGCGCGCTGGATGAATGGAGCCAGTCCAAAGCGCGGCCGGTCGTCCAGATCAGCGTAGCGGAAAATGGCGTAGCCGGTGACGATTACGCCCAACGCCAGGTAGGTCGGGAAATCCCAGGTGTTGGTGGGGCGTAGCGCACCGATCACCAAACCGCCAAATGCCAGCGTGGCCAGCCAGTTCCAGCGGCTGAGCTTGCGCGCCAGCAGTGTTGAGAGCGCCCAACTGATTGAAAGCAGCGTCAGCGGCAGCGCCAGCATGTGGGCGTGCAAGTCGCTGTAAATAAAGGTGAACAATGGAAATTCGGTGATTGCCAGGTCGCCAAGCGGCATCACCCGGCTGGGCGCCCAATAATATTCGCCCCAGCCAATCGGCAGGGTTGCGCCGGAGATGAGCTTGCCCAATCCCTCGGCCGCCCAGGCCAAGCGCTGGATGATCAAGACATTCTGGGAATCCACCAGGTCACTGGTGACCGCCATCTTTTGCAGGGCATGGTAAAGGAGCTGGACAGTACCCAGATTTCCCATTAACACCAGCCCGGCCCCCGCCGCCAGCCCGGCAATTAACGGCAGGCTGAATGGCGCAAAAGCCCGCCCTGGTAGATCCGGGATTACCATTTCCGCGGATTCCTTCGGTTTGAACCCATCCACACCGAACTTGTGGGTACTTTCCATCAAGTTCCAGGCCACCGAGAAACCGCCCATTCCCAGCATGGCGAAGAGAGTCGGCAGGACAAAGTTATAGGCAATACTCGGCACAATCCCCAACAGCTTGATGGGCGTGCCAACCAGGACAAAACCCCAGTAGTAATAATTGATATACCCGCCGGCATACCATGGATCATAAGGCGGGAAGCTGGTGCTTTTGAGAACCGCGTTCAGGTATGAAAAATCCATCGGGCGTTCACCGCCGCGTGCCGGGTGCCACAGGTCCGGGTTGCCCAGGCGGATGGACAGATCGATCAGGAAAAACGCCAGGAAGATACCTTCCACCAGTAGAAAATATTTGCCCCTGACACGGATTTCCTCGCGGATTGCAGCGCGCTGGAAATAGAAGGCGGCGGCGCCAGCCAGAACAATCACGCCGTAGCCGGATGCGATCGTCAGGCGCGAGTACTGCCCGCCCAGCGAGGCGGTCAACCACACCAGATATGCCAGCAGCAGCATCCCGCTTAATTTTGAAAGCGGATAACCTTTATCTGACAGGCCCGGCAACAGGAAGCGCAGCAGCGGCCAGGTGAACAATCCCAGAAAACCAATCGCCAGATACCAGATCAGCAGCCCGACAACCGGATATTTATTCTGAAAATTCTCATAAGAAAAGTACCCGTTCCACGTCCCACCCGCGCGATCAACCGCCAGCCGGGTCGCGGGTAGCATCAAATCACTTGAGCCCGGAACATTTGGGAAGCGTCCTGCATCCCGTGGCAAAACATGCACCACATGTGTCAGGTCAACCGCTTCCAACAGGCTCTGGACGGTATTCTGGTTGTACGCATTTGTTTTTTTGAAGATCAGCACCTTGGGCGCATCGTAAACAGTAAAGGCTTCCTCAGCAAACTGCGTATTGAATATGTACCCTGCGGGTTGGGAACCGAACAGTTCCGGATAGGATGTGAAGGTCTGGACAAGTTCAAAACCGAGCTTCCCGCTGAACATGCCCGGGGTTGCCACGTTGTAGCACCACGTGATTTCCTTGTCATCTGGGCAACCCAGCAAATTGCGGTAATAAGCCGTGGTCAGCGGGTAACGTTCTGGCAGGCGAGTGGTGGTTGCCCACTGTCTGTCTGAGCTGATAAAAACATAATCTGCGGCATTCAGGGTGCTTTCAAAACGGGTCAGTTTGTCTTTATTGTCGTCAAAATACATCTCGAGATTAAGATCGCCCTGGTAAATGCCGCCAAAAGCATCATAGCCATTCATGCGCAGAGGCAGACCGTCATCCCAGGATGTCTCCTGGGCTGGCGCTGAGCCGATCAGCGAAAGCATCCCGGTTGTGCTTAATCTCAAATAATAAGTATGCTCTTTTTCCAACGCGATAGGCTTATCAAAGGACAGCGTATAAGGCCCGCCGCGAGCATCAGGAACTGCATTGAATTCAGATACCAGGTTGGCTTTGCCCAGGGGCTGGCTATTAGCCAGATCCGGGCTGTCCGTAATCATTACAGACAGCGTTATTGACCCCGGGCTGCCCGCGTTGACGGCATGAGCAAGCGTGATACCGGTCAGGCTGCCCGAAGCATTGGCATTAAACTGCGCGTCGTATGGCACAAGCTGGCTTATCACAAAACCCTGTTTTGCACCAGGTTGTGGATTGCCGACCGGAAGGGACATTGGCTGGGTATAAATCGAGCCATCCGGCTGCTGGATTTTTAAGTTATACGGCCCGGGTACGTTTTGATAAATCCAGTTGGAGGCCTGCACGCGGCTGTGATCGCGTGTGTAAATCCGTGTAAAGGCATACGCCCAGGCAAAGGTTCCCATCAATACAACGGCGGCGAGCAGAAAATACGCCAGGCTGAAAAAGGAACCAAAGACCGGCAGCTTGGCCTGCCGCGGTGTGGAAGCCGGATCGTTGCGCTCCTGGGCACTCCCTACTTCAGGATTACCATGCAAGCGGGAGGCAAACCAGGCATTTATACCGGGGAACGAACGCGGCCCGTTAAAGATAAACCAGGCCGCAAACAGCGCCAGCAATGGGTAAATGGGAAGCTGGTAGCGCATGGTCGGGTTCCATTGGATCGATTGCCAGACAAAATAGGCGCCCGCCCAACCCCATAACAGGATATGCTCTCGCCACTCACCCCGCAAGATGCGCCAGCCCATATAAACAAACGCCAGGATGGTCAGAATGCCGAGCGGCCAGCCCAGGCCCCAGGCTACCAGGTTATAACCTGAAAATAAGAAGGAGCGCCGAGCCCACTGCAGGGCTGGTGGGAAATCCACATCCCCGCCAGCTTGGGCACGTTGTTCCGCGATATTGTCCATCCATTTGGGGTTTGGCGAAACGCCAAAAAAGCCCGGTCCGCTGAAAGCATAGGGCATAAAAACCCGGAATGCCAGCGCGGATACCACCGCGCCCAACACAAGCAGGCTGGCAATCATTTCGAGACTCAGTCCGTTGGTTTTGACTCGCGGGGCGGGGTTTTCAATTTTGGCATCAATCTTTTCTTCAGCACCCTGTGTTTGTAAAGACTGTTCTTCAATGATTTGCGCTTCAGGCTCTACGCCGCTTGTAACTACCTCACTCGGGATCACTGCGGCTGGCACGCTTTCTTCTACTTCACCAGCCTTCTCCTCTATAATTTCGGGCAGTGCATTTTCCAGGGTACGGTCAGCTTCCTGCGCGGCAGGCTCGCATTGAACCATTTTTCGCAGCCTGAAATAGCGCACAAACAGCGCGCCCGGTAGCAGCACAGCCAACGGCGCAGCGTTGATTTTGGATGCCACCGCAGCGCCCAGGGCCAAACCAAATCCGACTGTATTCCAGACCAGAGGGTCGCGCAGACCGCTCTTAAGTCTTTTCATTAGACGGGCTTCGGTACTCAGAGATAAATCAGGTTCAGCCTCTGGCCCGTGCACCTGCGGCAGGATGACCATCTCAGCCGGGGCATTCCCAAGCATCACTTCCACCGCGAAATATGTTGCCAGGATCATAAAGAAATTGGCAAACATATCCACCGTAAAGAAATGTGACTGTTGTATCTGCATCACCACCAGCGATGAGAAAGCCGCCGACAGCAGGGCCACCTTGCGCCCGTACAAGCGCTTCGCGATCATGTACAACAAAATAATCGAACCCAGGTCAGAGAGCGCGGAGAAAGCCCTCCCAACCAGCGCCACCTGGTCATAACCGGCCCAATCCCAGGCGCCTGCTCCGCCCCCCATACCGGCTCGGGCAGCCCAATCTGAAATACCATTCAACCATGCAGCCGCGTAGCGCACAATAAACACAGGCAGATCGCCGTACACGTAAAAACCAAAACCACGGTTGTAGGGATTCAGTGTGGAGGTACTGGTATTGAAAAAATCTGACAGGCTTTTGACCGGTTGTACTGCCGATTCAACCATCGTCATAAAACGTTCGTCAGGATGCAGGTGTGCGTTCTGATCCCAGTTCAGGCCGCTTAGACGAAAATATGCCGCCACCGCCAGGATAAGCAGAAAGGCAACATCATAAAACCAGAGCCGGAAGCTATGCGATAATTTATTCATGGTTGGAATACCGTTTAAGGATTCAAGGTTGGATCAGGCACAAGGTAGGTCCAGAAATTTTTCCCTTCCAGTGGATTGGTGAAATGTCCCAATAAACCGGATGGATACAATTGTCGCAGCGCAACCAGAGTCTGTTGATCGTCTTCTTTGACGATAAACAGTTTGTTGCCGGTTACAGGCTGTGTATCTGACAGGTGATCCCGCGAGAGGGCGTAATCCTTGGTTGGGTACCCAGCCTGGATGCCCACCAGGCGCGTATCGACCCAATAGGGGTAAGGCACCACAAAAGCGTTATCCGGGCTGTTTCCCTCTACCACAAAAGAGTGGATGACATTCCCCATGTCGGAAGTATTCCATGCACCTGCCATAAACTGCGTGGCAAATTTATCAAAAACCAGATTGTAATTTTGCATGCTCGAAGCGAGCAGTAAACCGGCCACCAGCACAGTTGCCGTGCCTCGCCATATCTTCGCGTTCTTCAGGCTGGTATAGATACCGTCCAGAGCCAAAGCTGCGATCACAAACACAAAAGCTGCTGCCCCGCCAGTACGGTTAAGCGAAGGGTTTTCATTCGGGAAGGCCAGCGACAGAATGGATGGCATCAACAGCAATGGAACTGACAGGAAGATGAACAGATCTGACCAGTCGCGCTTGCGCAAGTAACGCACAAATAAGAAAATATAGCCAAACACAAATAAAACCGCGCTGATGATATCCAGGGCTGGGCGGTGAGGAATAGAATGAACCCAGATCTCGCCGTCATCGTAATTAAACATGGTCATGGCCCGGTAAGTGTTGCTGATAAAAATCTGCCAGGCTGGAGCGGACAGCGCCTGTTCCGAGCCGGTCAAACGGGTCATGGCGCGGTAGGAGAACATATCCGGGTTTTCCAGCGCATACCGCAGCAAGGGCAGAAATATCAAGAAAGATGCCAGCACCAAAATGGAAAACATCAGGATGGTTTGCTGGCGGTTTGTCTTTGAATTCTTGTGTAACAAATATATGCCCACAGCCACCAGAGCCACAATCGGCACAAAGCGGAAAGGACTGTAACCATTCAGCCCCAACCCCAGGAACAGGCCAGATAAGATGAAATCGTTGCGGGTTTGCTTGCGCAGCCCGCGTAACAGGTAATAAAGGGTTGGAGCCGCAAAAGCCGGGTACAGCGGGAAGCGCAAACCGATCCGGCTGATGGTGTTTAGCCAGTAAGAAGTGCCGGCCAACACCAGCGCAAATAGCGCCACGCGCTTTCCACCGATTTCCTTGCCGAGCAAATAAACGTACGGCAGGGTGAATAAACCGATCAGGGCGGTGCCAATTTTTAGCGTGAGAAATGACAGGCCGGTTCCGAGCAATCCAGCCAGGAAATCCGTCCAGTAAAACTGGATAAACTCGCGTCCTGTATTGCGTGGGAAGAAAATGTGCGTTTGGCCCTGGGTCACATCGAACACATCCAGCAGCTTTTCGGCATGATCACTGAACGGTTCGCCGGGCACGCCATCCAGGCGATAAAATCGGAAAAAGATGATCACAAGCGCAACCGCAACCAGCAGGATTGTCCAGCGCGTGAAAGAAATTTGCCAGACATCACGTCTGAAGAAACCAACCATGCGGGTCAAAATACCTGGCTGTTGAGGTGATCCCGCTTCCCCGGTCTTGCGCGAAGACAGCCACAATGAACGCAAATACAAGCCCACGGCCACAAGCCACAGGGTAACGTTAACGGGGGTAAACAGATTTCCGGAGAACAGGAAAAATGCGACTGCCGCCAGCACCAGGGCAAAGATCAGGCTGTTTTGATGGAAGGTCTGCGGATCGGTCTGCGCTTCCGGGCCATCCTTGAACTCTGGCAGCGCAAATTCTTTGTCAAAATAGGCCCACGCCAGCAGCAGCAGGGCAAAGAAATACAACGCCACCCCCAACGGGATGGAGCTGGCGGGCGGTTCGAACATGCGCTGGGCCAACAGAGCTACCCCCATCGCCAGCAAAGTTCGCCACGGAAATTTGCCCTTGGTGTTCGCTTCGCCGATTAACTCGCGCAAATCGTTTTCGTGACTGGCAGCAAGATGGAAAGTACCCACGATTTGCTTAGCAAATTGTTCAGTATCGAGCGCAAGCTCCCGGACGGCAGTTTCCGGGGCAGGTGCCTCCTGCTTCGCGGCTTCAACACTGACAGCTTCAGCTTGTTGAGGCGCTCCGCGAGCCGGATTTTCGGGTTGAGCTTCTTCCACGGGTTGCGGAAGCTGGATTTTTTCTTTCTGCCAGGGATTGAGCCTGGATTTTAAATAATCGAGGACGCTGGGCTCTTTCATGCGAACAAATTCTCCTAAAAAAACCGGATGGATCAACCGGCCTGAAAACTTTCACGCCGAAACTTCATTATGGAAAGTACCCACGATTTGCTTGGCAAATCGTTCAGTATGAAACGCGTTTTCAGCGTTGAATGTTCAATCTGGTCTAGATTTTGTGGGTGATGTAAAAGGTATAAGCGCCTTTTTCCTGCGGAATGGGTTCGTTATAGTATTTGCGCAGGAAAGCCATCGTGAGTACAAAATTCCAGCGATCGGAAACAACCTGCCAGCGGCCGGTGGCGAAATGGATCAGCCAGGAGGGCAGTCCAAAATAATGGCCCCATTCCAGGGTCGCCAGGGCAGCCGGGGAAAAATAATGCCAGTATTTGTCCACCTTAAAGCCGGCAGCTGCCAGCCGTCGGGCCCATTGTTCCGGGTTTTCACAGGTGACATGCCGCGAAATATGGTTGAAAAAATCGCGGTAGGCCATCGCAAAACCTTTCAGCCCAACCACATCAAAAAAGCGCGCCAGCGAGAGGTTGGGTAAAAAGTTGTGGTTCGGAACGCAAAAAACAAAGGGCGCCCCGGGTTTAAGCACGCGCGCCGTTTCGACCAGCACCGCATCCAACTGCGGAATATGCTCAAGCACCGAATTGCTCAGCGCGCTGGCAAAATACGCATCCGGGTAAGGCATGGCTGCCCCATCTGCTTCCGTCAACAGGTTATAAACCTTGCGAGTCCCGGCTTCCTGGATGGGCGCCGTCCAGGGATCCAGGCCCACATCCAACTTGCGGTCAAAGGTCAGTTGGGCAAAGTGTCCATCGCCGCAGCCGACATCCAGGGTCGGCGCTGGCAGGTCTATATCCTGGTAGAAACGTGATTCAACCGCGCGCAGAAATGCGCGGAAATAAGGCAGGTCGCGGACATGCAGAAAAAGGAAATCCTTCCCGGTCACCTGCGGCGGAATTACCAGCGCTTGTTTTTCAGCCATTTTCGATTATCCAGCTTTCAGGCAGATGCTTTGCCAAGTCTTTTGAATAAATTTTCATATTCGATTGCGACAGAATCGGGATCGTAGGCACGCGCAATCTCGGCCGGGTCACGGCGGTACTTCTGCGGTTCTGCCAGGATTTGCAGCACGGCATCCGCCAGCGCAGTCGCATCACCGATCGGTGTTACCAATCCCATGCCGGTCATTTGCACCGGGCGGCGCACACCCGGCAGCGCCGAGGCCACACAGGGTACATTATTCAACATGGCTTCGATCTGTACCAGGCCAAATGCTTCGGTTGAATTCAGGCTCGAAACAACCAGTGCATCCAGGTTCGGATAATAGGCTGCCATTTGTTGCGGGCTCAGATTGCCCAGGAACCTCCAATGCCCGCGCTCTTCAAATTTACGGATGATTGGGATCAGCCGTTCAAAATAAGCCTGTTCCCCCATCACGTTCAGATGCTGTCCCGCGAAGAGAACCTGTGCCTGCGGGTATTTTTCCAGCACTTTGGGGAGCGCCTCGAGCAGGATTTCTACGCCTTTTTCGGATGCAAAGCGCGTGGCCATGCCAATCACCGGACGGTGCAGCGTGCTGGGATCCGGCCCGCTGATCTGATTTGCTTCAGCCAGAGCCTCCACCGCACCTTTTTGAGCTGGTGGAAGCTGCACAGGGGGCAGAATGGGCGTGAGTTTATTTTTGAAGCGTGACAGGAAAGGTGAATGATCCGCGTAATCCTGGGTATAGGTCACAATGTGGTTGGAAAGCAGCGCCGCAGTGGTATTTTGAAAATCAACCACGGTATTGACCAGCTTGTTAAAAAAACCGACCGGCAGTTGTAGATCACAGTGATAGGTTAGAACGGAGAGCTTGCCAAGCATGCGCGCACGGGAAGTGAACCCGGGTGCATCAAACTGCGGCAGGTGAAGTTGCACAACATCATTTTCGGCCACATATTTCCAGGCCAGCCAGCCAAAAGTTGGCATGATGACGCCTTTGCTGACCCGCAGTGCCACCGGAGCGCGCACAATCCTGACCCCGTTGCGCATCTCCTCGGCAGGCGTGGATGGATCAAAATGCGAGGTCAACACCGTAACGGTGTGACCGCGCTGTACGAATGCCTCTGCCAGGCGTTCAGCATAAATTGTCAGCCCCGAAGTATGCGGGCGGTAATAGGTAAGAACGGTTAATATTTTCATACGGGTGGTTAAATCTTAGAACAGCGCTTTATTTTCGCTGACCCAATCAAATAAGCGTTTGACGCCCTGTTCCACTGAATTCTTAGGTCTCCAGCCCAAAAGCTGCCCGGCTTTACGGATGTCGGCCACAAAAACCTTCTGATCGCCGGGCCGCCAATCGCCGTGCGCCACCGGGATGGGCCGGCCGAGCAGTTTTTCCAGCCGCGGGCCGAATTCTGTCCAAATGGACATGGTATTTTCGGAGCCGCCGCCCAGATTGAAAACTTCACCCTGCACCCGCTCGATATTCGCGATGGCAGCATCGTAGCCATCCAGCAAATCTTCCACATATAGTAAATCGCGGATCTGTTTGCCATCGCCATAAATCGTGATGGCTTTACCGGTTTGAGCTGCGATGATCATCCAGGCCACCCAGCCCTGATCTTCCACGCCAAATTGGCGCGGGCCGTAGATGCAACTCTGGCGCAACACAACGGAGCGCAGCCCGTAAATACGGTGATAATCGCGTACATACTGGTCGCCTGTGCCTTTGGAGCAGCCGTAAGGTGAATGAAAATCCAACGGCTGGCTTTCAGGTGCGCCAAACGGCAGGCTTTCATATTCCCAGCGCTGACCGTTCTCCACCACGCGCACATCATCCATGCCGCCGTACACCTTGTTCGTGGATGAGTAGAGGAAGATCGGGTTACGCTCATTCAAACGGGCCGCCTCGAGCACATTGAACGTGCCCAGGGCGTTGATCTCAAAATCTTCGCGCGGCTTGACCACTGAGGTAGTCACTGCCACCTGCCCGGCCAAATGCACGATTACATCCGCGCTGCGAGCCGAAACCACCAGTTGGCCGGCATCCCGCACATCGCCCACTACCAGTTCAAAAGCCTGCGCCCCAAATTTGTCTTGCAGCCATTTTAAATTGCGCGGAGCGCCTGCCCGGCTGAGGTTATCGTAAATTGTTACCTTTTCGCCGCGTTCAAGCAGGCGTGAAACAAAGTTGGAACCGATAAACCCGGCCCCACCGGTCACAAAATAATTTCCAGACATGCTTACTCCTGAGTGGAATCCGATTCGGACGCTGTTTCAGCGCCTTTGGATTGAAATTTCATCAACTGCTGGTAAATTCCGGAGACCGTCTGCCCTTCCTGGGATAACCCGTACAAGCCAAACACGCCGCTGTACAGGTAGTTGAGTACCCGGCTGGCGAGCGCCACCGCCAGCGCTGTGGATTGATCGCCAGAAAGGAGGGTCAGTGCGCCAGCGATGGCGCCTTCGAGAGTGCCCACGCCTCCCGGCAAAGACGGTATCGCGCCGCCAAAGGCCGAGGCGCCCAGTAAAAACATGCCCCAAATCACTGTCGTCTGGGGGAAAAATGCGCGCGCGATCAGGAAATACTGGATAATTGCCATGCCCCAATTCAGGGCCATCAGCACAAAAAAGCGCACAAACAAACCAGGGTCAGTCAGGACTTCCAGACCGTTAAAAAAAGCTTCCAGAAAACTGCCGCCCAGGTTATTGATAGCCGGCCAACGAAGACTGAACCGGTGGAAAACACCCAGCGCCCACTGGCGGTTACGTGCCAAAAGGTACATCGCTACCAATCCCACCACCACCGCGCCGCCAACCACAAAGCCAATCCGGCCGGCTCCGCTGGCGCCAACCACAAATGGCACCGACGCCACAAAGATGGCCGCGCTGAAAGCCAGATCGGCCACTCGTTCGATGATGATGGTTGGCAGGATTTCGCCAAACTTCATATCCGATTTGCGGCTGAGCAAAAAGGCGCGCCCAATTTCGCCAAGCCGGAATGGCAAAAAGGCATTCAACAGATAACCCTCCATGAGGGTCAGGAATACATCCCGGTAGGAGGCGCGATTGCGCAACAGCGTGCGCCAAACCACCGCGCGTAACATCAACCACAGCAACCCCAAGAACGTTACAACCAGAAGGATAGCGTAATTGGCAGCCGCAATCGCCGCGAATGTCTGCCTGAGATCAACGAAATATAAGATGACAGCCACCACAATGAGGCTGACAACCACACCTGGCAGCATACGGCGAAAATCCCGTAAAAAATTCGGGACGGTGTCTTTCCAGAAACGGGTCATGAATTTACTCGTTCTCCAATTTCAAAACCGCCATAAAGGCTTCCTGCGGGATTTCCACGTTGCCGACCATTTTGAGACGGCGTTTGCCCTTCTTCTGTTTTTCGAGCAGTTTCTTCTTACGGCTAATGTCACCACCGTAACATTTTGCCAACACATCTTTGCGCATGGCTTTAACGTTGGCGCGGCTGATAATGCGCCCGCCGGAGGAGGCCTGGATGGCCACATCAAACATCTGCCGTGGGATGATATCCTTCAACTTGGTGATCAGCGCCTGGCCCTTATGGTAGGCATCCTTCTCATGCACGATGGCCGCCAAAGCATCCACCGGTTCAGCGTTTACCAGAATTTCCAGCTTTTGGAGCTTGTCGGCGCGGTATTCCGCGAATTGATAATCAAGCGAGGCGTAGCCCTTGGTGCGCGACTTTAATGTGTCAAAAAAGTCAACGATCAGTTCCGCCAGCGGGATCTCAAAATTAAGCTGAACGCGGTGCGGAGCGGGGTATTCCTGGTTTTTATAATTGCCGCGCCGATTTTTGACCAGATCCATAATCACGCCGTAGTACTCGGTGGGAGTGATGATCTCAATATTCATCCACGGCTCGCGGATCTCGGTTACCATGCCTTCTTCCGGGAGTTGGGCGGGTGAATCGATCCGTAGCACTTCCCCATTGCCCATGACCACTTCATATTCCACTGAAGGCGCGGTGAAAAGCACATCCAGGTCATATTCGCGTTCAATACGCTCCTGGATGATTTCCATGTGGAACAGCCCCAAAAAACCGGCGCGGAAACCGAACCCGATGGCCTGGGATGTTTCGGGTGCGTAGGTCAGGGAGGCATCATTTAATTGTAATTTTTCGAGCGCATCACGTAAGTCGGTGTAATTATCGGCGTCCACCGGGTAGATGCCCGCGAAAACCATGGGCTTGGGCTGAAAGTAACCCGGGAGCGGCTCGCTGGCCGGGTTGGATGCGCTGGTGACAGTATCTCCCACGCGCGCATCGTGAACCGTTTTTAATCCGGTGGCGATATAGCCCACTTCACCGGCGCTCAGGCGCTCGACAGGTTTCATGACAGGCGCAAAAATACCGACCTCGATGGGTTTTACATTGATTTTTGTTGCCATCAAACGCACAGTTTCGGTGGCGGAGAAGGAACCTTCCACCACGCGCACGTAACAGATGACACCCTTATAGGCATCGTAATGCGAATCAAAAACCAGCGCGCGGGGAGAATCTGAATCTAACCCGCGCGGTGGGGGCACACGCTTGACGATGCTTTCCAGCACCATCTCAATGTTGAGACCAGATTTCGCCGAGATGCGGATGACATCTTCCGCTTTGCCGCCGATCAGGGCTGCGATATCTTCGGCCACATCATCTGCGTGGGCGGAGGGCAGATCGATCTTATTGATGACAGGAATGATTTCAAGGTTGGCGTTGATGGCGGAATAGAGGTTGGCGAGGGTCTGGGCTTCTATGCCCTGGGTGGCATCCACCACCAGGATGGCGCCTTCGCAGGCATTCAGCGCCCGGCTGACCTCGTAACCAAAGTCGACATGGCCGGGGGTATCGATCAGGTTGAGCTCGTACTCCTTACCGTCTGCGGCTGTATATTTCATGCGTACAGCCGAGGCCTTAATCGTTACCCCCTTTTCACGCTCCAATTCCATTGAATCAAGCACCTGTTCGGTGGTGTCACGATCAGAGATGGTGCCGGTGACGTGCAGCAAGCGATCGGCCAGGGTGGATTTACCGTGGTCAACGTGCGCGATAATACAAAAATTGCGGATGTTTTCTGTCATTTACTTCTTTCATCGGGATAATTTCATTTAAGCGGATGAAGTATAACCGATTTTAAAAGCAGTAACGCGCCGGGCGGGGCGCGTTATAAAATCAGACAACCCCATAATGCCAAATTTACGTAACTGCTCACGGGTTTGCCCGTTTGATCATACCGAACGATTTGCTTAGTAATGCGGAAAAAATAACTTACCTCAAAGTGGCGCTACCGATGGTATGGCTCGGTAGTTCCATTTGCCCAAGTAACCATCAAAAACAATACGC
>CAIWAX010000290.1 GCA_903910795.1 uncultured Anaerolineae bacterium | reverse complement strand
TGAATGTTGCAGAAGCTTCGCAATATGAAGAACCATTTGAGTATGTAAAGCGATATGTAAAACCAGTTCGAGATACTGTTAGAAGAAAAAACCACCGTGAGAAATGGTGGCTTTTTGGAGAAACACGTACTGGTATGCGGGAAGGGATAAAAAACATCCAACGTTATATTGTTACTCCGATGGTATCAAAACATCGGATATTTGCATGGGTTCAGAGCAATGTTATACCTGAAAACCTTTTAGTAGTAATTTCCCGTCCTGATGATTATTTTTTTGGCATCCTACATTCTCGCATACATGAACTTTGGTCAAGAAGATTAGGTACTCAACTTCGAGAAGCAACAAGTGGTCAAAGATATACCCCCACCACCACCTTCGAAACCTTCCCTTTCCCCTGGCCGCCCGGACGCGAGCCGCAGGACGACCCGCGCGTGCAGGCCATCGCCGCCGCCGCCAAAGAACTGGTCGAAATGCGCGACCGCTGGTTGAACCCGCAAGGTCTGCCCGAGGCCGAGCGCAAGAAGCGCACGCTCACAAATCTGTACAACGCCCGTCCCACCTGGCTCGACCTGGCGCACAAGAAACTGGATGCCGCCGTCTTCGCGGCCTACGGCTGGTCGTCCACGCTCAGCGACGAGCAGATTTTGGAAAAGCTGCTGGCTTTGAACCTGGCGCGGGCCGGTGGCTAGTTCAGCCATCGACCCAGGTCATTTCCTGCTCAACCTCATAAAACGTTTTCCCCTCCCATAATCTGGCAGCCAGAAATTGATCAATCGTTTCCTTGGCAGTTGGGCCGAGAAAAGTACACTCGATATCACCGTTGCGATCGTCATCCAATAAATACAGCTCAAATGTAAATACATCGTCGCCAGCCTCATTCAGGTGATGACAGCACCCATTAAAGAAATATTTCCGATCCTTATACAGCACAATTTCATCCTGGTAATGAATTTTTTCAACAAATTCCCTGACATCACCGTCTTTCATATTAATTACCTCCTCTGATAGGCTCATATTTTACACCGGGATGGTATCGCGGTGGTGGAGACGTTGCATTGCAACGTCTCTACCTGCAACGTCTTCTGTGTTCATGCGCCTGTCATCTTGCGGGTATATCATCGGGGTACATTCTCCTCCTCATCACAAACCACCGACAAGCCCGGGCAGGCTTCACGGTGGTTTGTGATTTAAACGGCTAGTGCCCATTCGTATAGGTGTAGGGGCGGGTCTCCCGTTCCAGCCAGGATTTCCAGCCCTTCGTGACCACGCCAGGCAAGGAACCATCGCCCGCACGAGAGACCCGCCCTTACCGCAACCATCACGCGCCCCTGCCGGAACGAACCGGCTTTTGCCTTTGAGGCCATTTTTTTAATCTTTTTATTGACATGCTCTTTTTTCCGTTGTATACTTACTTTGTTAGTCCAATGGACTTACAAAGTATGCGCGAAACGGATGGCCTGTTCGATGGAAAAAGAAACACGGCAGGACTCAAAAGACCGCAACAAACGCCTGATCCTCAGAACCATTTACAGCCAGGGGCAGATCAGCCGCGCCGGATTGGCGCGCTCCACCGATTTAACCCGCACCACCGTTTCCAGCATTGTCTCCCAATTAATGCGCGATGGCCTGGTTCAGGAAACCGGTCTGGGCATCTCGGACGGCGGCAAACCGCCCGTCATCCTGCAAATCGACGAACATGGCCGGCACCTGATCGGTCTTGACCTGGCCAACAGCCAGTTCCAGGGCGGGGTAACAGACATGCGCGGCAACATCCTGTACCGCTATGAACTGCCCATGCGTGACCAGGACGGCGAAGCCGCGCTGGCGCTGGTCTTTGAACTGGTCGACAACCTGGTAGCCACCACCGACCAGCCCATCCTGGGCATCGGCATCGGCACCCCCGGCCTGATCGACGCCCCGAACGGCATCATCCGCCAGGCCGTCAACCTGCGCTGGCGCGACCTGCCGCTGCGCGATCTGCTTGCCAAACGCTACAACCTGCCCGTCTATATCACCAATGATTCGCACGCCGCCGCGGTGGGCGAATTTTTATTTGGACAGACCCCGCGCGGCGCCAACCTGGTGGTGGTCAAGGCCGGGCGCGGCATCAGCGCCGGGATCGTGCTGGATGGCCGCCTGCATGTCGGCGACAGCTCGATCGCCGGGGAAATCGGTCATATCACCATGCTGGAGAACGGCGAATTGTGCGCCTGCGGCAATACCGGCTGCCTGGAAACCCTGGTCAGCACGCGCGTCCTGCTGCGCCATGCGCGCGAAGTGGCCTGGCGCAACCCGGCCTCGCCCCTGCGCAGCCTGGCTGCCAGCCCGGCGGAAATCACCAATGACATCGTTTACAAAGCCTTCCACGCCGGCGACCCCGATTTGCAGGCCAAAGTGACAGAAATGGGCACGCACCTGGGCAACGCCATCGCCAACATCGTCGGTCTGCTGAACGTGGAGAGCATCCTGGTGGGCGGCAGCCTGGCGCAGTTGGGCGAGCCGTTTATGGAAGTTGTCCGCCGCCAGGTCTTCCGGCGCCTGAACCCCATGCTCCCATCTCAGACGGTCATCAACCTCTCGAGCCTGGGCAAGGATATCGTCATCAAGGGCGCCGCGGCGCTGCTGCTGACCAATGAGCTGGGGTTGGTATGAGCGCCAGCCAGCCGGGCGCGGGCATGCAGGCCTTCCTGCAGACTGTGATGGAGATGGAAGAGCGCGTGCTGGTTGGTCAGCGCACCAAACTGCTGGCGGTTGCCGCGCGCATGGCGGATACCGTCCAGGCCGGGAAACGCATCTTGCTGTTCGGCAGCGGGCATTCCCACCTGCTGGCCGAAGAGGCCTTCTTCCGGGCGGGTGGGCTGGCGGCCGCCACCCCCATCTTCGCCCCGGCGCTGATGCTGCATGAGGATGTGCATTTCAGCGGCAAGTTGGAGCGTATGCCGGGCGTGGCCGAAAGTTTGCTGGAACGTTACCGGCCCCTGGCCGGTGAGATGTTGTTTGTCTTTTCAAACAGCGGCGTCAATCATGTGCCGGTGGCGCTGGCGCTGGATGCCAAAAAGCGCGGCCTGTTCGTCGTTTCGGTCAGCTCGCTGGAATACGCGGCCCTGGCCCCGCTCTCCGCGCTGGGCTTGCGCCTGGACCAGGCCGCCGATCTGGCTATCGATAACGGCGGCCTGCCCGGTGACGCGGCCATGCCGCTGGATGACAGCCCCTGGCGCGCCGGCCCAACTTCCACCATCCTGGGCGCGCTGATCTGGAACGGCCTGGTGCTGGAATGCCTGGCGGCGCTGCAGGCGCGCGGCTGCAGCAGTGAGAGCCTGCCGGTCTTCGCTTCATATAACATGCGCGGCGCGGATGAGCACAACCAGGCCCTGCTGGCCGAGTGGCGCAAAGTCAACCCGCATTTATAGCTGTCTGTCATTAGACCTCTTGCGAAAGTGATTATGTCTGGGCGAAAACGTACCGTAGTAGCGACTCACGGGCCCTGCGGGTCAGTCGTTTTTGACCACTTTTGCATCGCACCGAACGGCTAACCCGCAGGGCGCTTCGCGAGCCGTTACTACAAGAACGCTTTTTAAGTTACGCAAAAGGAACCATGCAAACTGCGGCGATTGGAATTGATCTCGGTGCGACCAAGATAGCGGCGGCCCTTGTGACGGGCGACGGCCAGGTGCTGGCTGCCCGCCACGCGCCGACCGCCCCCCAGGACGGCCCGGCGGCGGTTCTGGATCGCATCGCTGCCCTGGCCAACGAGCTGTGCGCTGAATCCGCCGCGTACCCACACACCTTGCTGGGCATCGGCCTCGGTTCGCCGGGCCGGGTTGACCCGCTGGCCGGGGTGGTGCATAACGCCGTTAACCTGGGCTGGGAGAGTGTGCCCCTGGCCGCCGAACTGCGCGCCCGCCTGGCGCGCCCGCTGCCGGTCTGGGTGCAGAAGGATGGCAACACCAGCGCGGTGGGTGAATATGTGTTTGGCGCGGCCCAGCACACCCCCGATTTTTTGTTCGTGAGTATTGGCACCGGGCTGGGCGGCGGGCTGATGGCCGGCGGCCGCCTGATTACCGGCGCGAACTGGAACGCCACCGAATTGGGCCATATTTCATTCGACCCGCTCAATGGGCGCGAGTGCGTGTGCGGGCTGAGGGGCTGCGCCGAGACGATCGTCTCGGGGCAGGGGCTGGTGGCGCTTTTTAAACGGATGCGCGCGGCCGATGCTGGCCCCAGCGCGCTGCGCGCCGAAGCCATTCAGACCGGCGACATCCTGGCTGCGGCCCACGCCGGAGATGCCCTTTCGCTGCGCGCCCTGGCCGAAATGGGCCGCAGCCTGGGGCTGGTGATTGCGTTTTGCGCGGCGGTTACCAACCCGTCGCTGGTTGTGATTGGAGGCGGGCTGGGTCTGGCGGCTTTTGACCTGCTCCTGCCGTCCGCGCGAGCGGAATTGGAAGCACGTGTTCTCGAGGCCAGCCATGCCGATCTGCGCATCCTGCCATCCCGGCAGCAGTCCAGCGCAGTTGGCGCGGCCAGCCTGGCCTGGTTTTTTACCGAAAAGGAGGTGATACTGGCAAAGCAAAGTTGAAATGCTGCACGACCCCGAACCGGTTCCATACAATAACCATTTTTTTCACATGTTAGAAGGAGAAGAATAAAATGCGTAAGTCCATGTTCTTTGTAAGTATGTTGATCGTCCTGTCCATGCTGCTGGGCGCCTGCGCCCCGGCTGCGACCCCCACGGCTGCGCCCGTTGCCCCCGCCGCCACCGCCGTCCCCGCTGATACCGCCGCCCCCGCCCCCACTGCCGCCCCGGCCGCCACGACTGCCCCCGCCGCCACGACTGCCCCGGCTGCCGAGAAAGTCACCATCACCATCGAGAGCTGGCGCAATGATGACCTGAAGATCTGGTCAGACTCCATCATCCCGGCTTTCGAAGCCAAGAACCCCAACATCCACGTGGTCTTTGCCCCCTCCGCCCCGGCCGAATACAACGGCGCGCTGGATACCAAACTCCAGGGTGGAACCGCTGGCGACCTGATCTCCTGCCGCCCCTTCGATGCCTCCCTGCAGCTCTTCCAGAAGAACTACCTGGCCCCCCTGAATGACATCAAGGGCCTCTCCAACTTCAGCGATGTCGCCAAGAGCGCCTGGATCACCGACGATGGCAAGACCGTCTTCTGCGTCCCGATGGCCTCCGTCATCCACGGCTTCTTCTACAACAAGGATATGTTCGACAAGTACGGCCTGAAAGCCCCCACCACCAAGGATGAGTTCTTCGCCGTCCTGAAGACCCTCAAAGACAAGGGCGAGACCCCCCTGGTTATGGGCACTGCCGACCAGTGGGAAGCCGCCACGATGGGCTTCCAGAATATCGGACCAACTTATTGGCAGGGTGAAACCGGCCGCCAGGCTCTGCTGGCTGGCACTGCCAAGTTCACCGATGCGCCTTACATCCAGACCTGGGCTGATCTGAAAGCCTGGGCTCCTTACCTGCCCTCCGGCTACCAGGCTGAGAAGTACCCCGATTCCCAGACCTTCTTCACCCTCGGCAAGGGCGCTATCTACCCGACCGGCTCCTGGGAAATCTCGCAGTTTGAGAAAGACTCCCAGTTCAAGCTCGGTATCTTCATGCCGTATGTCCAGAAGGCCGGTGACAAGTGCTACATCAGCGACCACACCGACATCGCCATGGGCATGAACGCTGCCACCAAGCACCCCGCCGAAACCAAGATCTTCCTCGAGTGGATGACCAGCCAGGAATTCGCCGAACTGTACAGCAACGCGCTGCCCGGCTTCTTCACCCTCTCCAACTACAAGATCACCCTCAAGGACCCGATCGCCAATGAGTTCCTGAGCTGGCGCCAGATGTGCTCCTCCACCATCCGCAACTCCTACCAGATCCTTTCCCGTGGCACACCCAATCTCGAGAACGAACTCTGGCGCGTGACGGCTGGTGTCATGAACCTGACCATTACTCCTGAAGATGCTGGCAAGCAGATCCAGGCTGGTCTCGACAAGTGGTACAAACCGGCTGCCAAGTAATTCCCTGACGTTTTTTGTGGTGGGGGGGGGGGGGGG
>CAIWAX010000289.1 GCA_903910795.1 uncultured Anaerolineae bacterium | reverse complement strand
GGTTTTCAAGATGTTTCTTGACCGCGCACAGCTCGGCGGAGCGAATGAGTGAATCGCGGTACTTTTCAGGGAATGACTCTGGAACCTGGATTTCCAGGTCGATTTTTTCAACCATGCCACCGAAGCTGCTGTGGATGCGCTGCACAATGCGGATGCCATCCGTTGGCAAGCCGCGCTGCTGGCAAAAACCCAACACGTAAATTCCGGCGCAGGTGCCAATTGATGAAAGGAAAACGGCAAATGGGGTTGGTGCGCTGGCAGCCGGTGGCTGGTCTGTGGCAACTGTGAACTGTCCAAAATGGGCATCCACTCGCGAACCACCTGGGAAGTCAATGATCATTTCCATGTTTGTTACTCCTAAAATTTTTATTTGTTATAGTAAATTAGATGCGAGCGTCCTATTAAAGTTACATAATGGGGTTTTAATAATATACAAGTGTGACGTATTCACCACACTTGTATATGGAACTGCCTGGTTTGCTTTTCTAAGGCTTCTTTCGGTTCTGCAGCCAGGTACGCAGCCCTGTGATATCGAAGGTATCACTCTCCAAATCCTTCAGCGCAGTGGACGGGGGGGTATCGGCAGGCAGGTTGAAGGCGGACAAGATTTCAGCAACTGGAGCATTAAAAGTAGTGGATACCTGCTCAAGAGTCATCCAGCCTTTGATGGTATTGACATCTGCAGCCGAGGGCTGTATCCCTTTACCTGCACCATCCACCTTTCCTGAAGTACTCCACACACCCGCACCCTGGAAACCGAAGATCACACCGAGGAAGATCACCAAAACAACTGTACCGTAAACAAAGGGGTTTATTTTCATCATTCGCTCCTTATTTTGCCATCAACGGCAGGCCAATTTTTACTTCCAGCGCACCTTCGCGAGGGCACTCGCCAACACACTCCAGGCAACTGATGCAGTCCACGCTGGTGATGGTGGTTGCGGTGTGTACATTCAAGCCCATTGGGCAGGCATTGGTGCAGATTTTGCAATTAGTGCAGGCATCAGCTTCCCGTTTGAGATAAACCGGGCTGAGCTTTCCCAGCAGACCACTGGCAGCCCCCAGCGGACAGGCATACCGGCACCAGGGCCGTTCCACAAACAGCGAGCCGACCAGTGTAAGCCCCAGCACTACAAGCCCGGGTGTGAAAACCCATTCGGCCATGTTAATAAGTGCAGACCAGGGGTCATAATCTTTGAAAACCATCACGCCGTAAATCGCCGCGCCGGTCACAGCCCAGATTAATACGCCATATTTCACAAAGCGCAGATATTTATCCAGGAAAGCCCAAACTGGCTGACCACGTTGAGAAATAGTGCGTAAAACCTTGCGCAACGGTACAAAACGCTTTTGCAACCAGGCACTGAAACCGTGAATGATGTCCTGGATGAAACCTAGCGGGCAGATCCAACCACAAAATGCGGATCGCATCAGAAGGGCCAGGATCAATACGCCCGCAGCGACAACCAGGTTGGAAAGGTGGGTATGCGGCACATAGGTGCCTGCACTGGTGATGTACTTGTAAAATGTCTCCAGGCCGCCAAAGGGACAAAAGGCCTCGGGCGAGGCGGTCAGGTTGGTTGAAGCCTCGCCCGCCCAAACATGCACCAGAGTGATGTAAAGTATGAACGCGGCAAAAGTTAGCTGCACAACACGCCTGAAGGTCTGGTGGGTGAGCAGGGCTTTTAGCCCCTTCAGTCGGGGTTTGACTTTGGAAGGTACAACTTGGGATGTCATTGGCTTCTCCTGAAAAGCGATTTTGCCAATGATAGGTGATGAGGATAAAATCTGCTTAAAGGGAGTGTAAAGTTTATGTGAAGATGTGTAAATTATTATGGTAAAAATCTACGAATAATTGGCTAAAACCACCTAAAACTGTGTGGCAATTGATGGGTACGCTGGGTGGCTCACCCCTGCCCGATATTAAGCCCCAGGCTCCAGAACTCGACATCCGTGAAAACGCCCAGATCGGGTGGCAGGTTCGCAAGGCATATCCATAACGAGATACCTATTCCTGGTGGACAGACTGGAAATAAGCAGCAACTTTTTCAGCTTGATTACATCCAACAAATGTATATGTGCGCATTCAAGTCAAATTACAGGAGACAGTATGTCTGAATTAGGATTTCAATCAAGGCTTGGCATTTCTTATGAAGCAGCATTGGAAAAGGTAACCGAAGCTCTCAAAGCTGAAGGCTATGGGGTATTGACGAATATTGATGTCAGAGAAACCATGCAGAAAAAGTTGGGTGTCGATTTTCGAAAATATTCGATTTTGGGCGCTTGCAACCCTACGCTGGCGCACAAAGCTCTAACTATTCGTCCTGAAATTGGACTGCTTTTGCCGTGTAACGTAATTGTTTATGAGGAATCGAATGGCACTGTGGTGAATATTATCGACCCCCTCTCCATGTTCGATTTCTTTCAGGATCCTGACCTGGAGCCTGTCGCTGAAGATGCTCGTAATCGGCTTATACGTGTTTCTGAAGCCCTTCAGAAATAAACGAAGCTTCCGCACCTGCACTTTCTTCAGACAAGTGCAGGTGCGTTTGTCTTGCAAACCTGGATAAATTTTTGCATGGCAATCGTAAAAAATTTTTGTCGGTGGTAGACCAGGTTGAAATTTCTCGTTAAGTTCAAACCGCGTACTTCGATCGCCCGAATTAATCCGCGTTCGACTTCTTCTTTGATTGAAATTTTTGGGACAACCGCCAATCCAAGATTTCCCCGGACAGCCTGTTTGATCGCTTCTGTATTGTTGTAAATCCCGGTAATTTTCCAATTGGTGCCCGCATTACTCATGACTCTTTCAAAGATGTCGCGTGTTCCGCTGCCTGGTTCACGTATGATAAAAGATTCCCCCGCCAGTCTACTGATTTCAACTACCCCTTCTTCCCAGAAAGGATGATTCGGGCCGCAGATAATGATCAGTTCATCCTCACATAGCATTTCCTCTCGAATGTGTGGGGAATAGACAGGCCCTTCCACCAACCCCAAATCCAGGCGATCATCAAGGATTAGTTTTTCAATCACACTTGTGTTATCAACTTGGGAAAAAATCTCTACTTCTGGCAATTCCTCCCGATACACCTTTATGATCCCGGGCAGCAAGTGCGCGCCAATGGTCAGGCTGGCCCCGATGCGGATAGAACCTTGAGCCGCCAGGTCAGCCAGTTCATTTTTGACCTGTTCAGAAAGGTTAACAATATGATTTGCATATGAACGCAAATGTTCACCCGCTGCGGTCAGGCGTAACCGGTGGTTCAGACGTTCAAACAGGCGTACACCATACTCTGTTTCAAGCTCTGCGATTACCTGGCTTACAGAGGGTTGGGTCATATAGACGATTTCAGCAGCGCGGGTCATTGTTCCCGCTTCACAAACTGTCAGAAAAATACGAAAATGGCGCAGGTTCATAGGTAATTCCTTATAGCTTTCATAACATTATACTATTTTGCAAATAAGCACGAGTCGGTTATGATAAACTTTGTTGGATGAAATTACTTCGATGGGAGCTTTATCTCTTGGGAAAAATTATTAGGGAACCTTGGTAACAACTCCTGCGGTATTTATTCGGCATAAAGATTCCGATTTATGAATTTTCTCGAGGTGAGATGATTAATCCAATAATATTTTCTTTCAATATCGGTAGTTTCGTCCTGGCGTTGCGCTGGTATGGTGTGCTCGTCATGACAGGTGTTGCGGTCGCGGCCTGGATTGCAAGCCGCGAGATAACCCGACGAGGGGAGAATGGGGAAGCTCTCTGGGAAATGCTGATCTGGGTTCTGCCAGCCGGCATCATTGGAGCGCGGCTGTGGTATGTCGTTAACGCCATCTACGGTGGCAATTCATTCTATTTGCAGAACCCGATCAAAATATTCGCCATTTGGGAAGGCGGTCTTCACATTTATGGCGGTTTTGTACTCGGAGTATTGGCGATGTATTTTTACCTGCGTCAGCACAAAATGGATATGTGGTTATTTCTGGATGCGATAGCGCCAATGACTTTGCTTGGGCAAGCAATCGCTCGTCCAGCCAATTTCATCAACCAGGAATTGTATGGTCCGCCTACCAACTTACCATGGGGCATTCCTATTGATGCGGCGCATCGCCTGGCGGCTTACGCAGATCTTGTTCAGTTTCCAGTGGAGACCACCCGCTTTCATCCTGTGTTTGCTTATGAAATGATCTGGAATTTTCTCGCCGTTGGGTTGATTGTATATGTGGCCCACCGATATGCAAATAAGATGAAACCAGGCACTGAGTTTTTCAGCTGGTTGGTTTTTGCTGGTCTCGGGCGATTCCTGATCGAATTCCTGCGTCCAGATCAGCCGCTGGTGGGCGGAACCTGGATTACCACCACGCAGGTGGCAACCATCATAATGATGCTTGTTGGTTTGCTCATGTTGGCATACCGTTACGGCAAACTCAAACTGCCTTTACCTCCATTACCGGAGAAATATCGCATTTCAGGACACATTGATTAAGCCTGCTTTCAGTGAGCACGGTTTTGGCTAAGGGTTGCTTCCTTCGAGGGAATATCCAGCCACGGTCCAGGCAATCAGCCCACCAGTCATGCAGACAGCTCGGCTATAACCAGCATTGCGCAGGATCGTCATTCCTTCCTTACTGCGTACCCCCGAACGACAAATCACAACAACATCCCGATCCGATGGTACCTCTGCCAGTCTGCCTGGCAGTTGATCCAGTGGGATCAATTTGCTTCCGGAAATATGTCCCTGATCAAATTCGGCCTGCGTGCGAACATCAAGGAAAAAGGCGCCTTGTTGAAGTTTCTGATAAGCCTGGGCTGCTGAAATCTCAGTCGGGGAACTTTCGGCAGGTTGGAAAAAGAAAAAAGCAGCAACAGCAATAACGCCGATCCCCAATACGATCCAAAGCCATGTCAGTCCCTGCAATCCAGATTTGCGCTGGTTTTTTGGTGTGGGTATTTGATGTTTTTTCGGCATATTTCACTCCCGGTTTCTTCAAAGTTTTTCGGTAACTATTTTATCGGAGATGGCCCCGCTTTCATTTTCTACAACTGGGCCGTCATTGAAACTATGTCCCTTTACCCGGACATACCTTCCTTCTATTGTAAAAAGCTGGATCCAAAAGCGATAGTACAATATAATAGTAAAAAATATTAATAAACTTAGTTAATCAACTATAATATTAGTTGTATAATATGGCAAGACTGAAATTGAGGAAACCTCCTCATTCACAAGGCGCAGGCTGTCTTGACAATATTGTTTGGAGAAAGCCGCTATGAAAATTGCAGTAGTCACCGATGACATGAAAACAATCAGCGCACATTTTGGACGCGCACAGTATTATGTTGTTTATAGTATTGAAAACGGTAAAATTGCCGGCCAAGAATCACGCCCCAAAGCCAATCATAATCATTTTGCGAGCCAGGAAGAATCCCATACTCACACTGAGCCGCATGGTTTTGATACCCAATCTGATGACAAACACTCAACCATGATGCGAACCATCTCCGATTGTGAGGTGCTCCTGGCGCGCGGAATGGGCAGTGGCGCATATGAGGGATTAAGGGCCCGAAACATTAAACCTGTCGTCACCGATATTGTCGATGCGCAGTCGGCGGTTGAGGCATATTTGGTTGGAGAAATGATCGATCATACCGAACTCTTGCACTAAAAAAGTACAACATCTAATAATCAATACCGGGTACAAGCATTCTCCTTACCTGGATGAGCGACGCTCCCGACTGGGCCACGGGAGCGTCGAAATTTTTAAATTAATGGAGTGGTTGTTTAAGATGAGGGTTTATTCGTTTTCCATTGAAATCAGACGCACACCCTGGTGATGTAGTTGGCGAAAATTAAGACCCTGCCTGACACCCTGCAGAGTGGCCTCGATATCACCCACAACCGCCCCGGAAATTATGTTCACACCATAATCGAAAAGAACCGGGGATAGCGGCGCTGTTGGTCCGATCAGCAGGGTAAATGTACCTGGCCGGCGCAAAGCAAGCAGGTTTTCAAAAGTGCCATTCAAGAGAGTCATGGCTGTAATGGCCAGGATATCCGCCTGGGGGATGATCTCAGGGGCAGCATCGGCGGGTAGATCGTCGCCATGCGGTTCTTGTTCCAAAACCCAGAGTTTACCCACCCGGGGCCGCAAGCGCGGCACGAAGGGAAAATGTCCGACCAGCGCCACGTTTTTCCCTGTGCCTTTCCCGGCGATCACGTCATCCGCATTAATATCCGTCCAGCGTGATTGCAAGCGCGGCAACAGGGCGTTTATGGCTGCCATGCCAATCGAAATTTCCGATGGTTTGGATGAAAAGACCAGTTTGGCCAGATTATTTGCCGCGAAATGGGTCAAATTTCCGGTGTCCATGGGAACTGGCAATTTTGTGACACCGGTTGAAGCCTCATTCATTGTGGCAGCCAGCCCACAACGGGTTTCCCCGTTTACTTCAACCACAACTGCCGTCCAATTGGCTCCGATGTTTATACTCAATAACCTGCCGTTGGGCAGAGTGGGCAAAAGTTGGTCAAAGAGATTCTTGGCGCTCATTTCGCATCCAGAGAAAGCGGTTGAAAGGTTATGTAGTTATGGATCGATTGTGCCCCAGGCAGATAATAACCTTCTCCGGCGCAGGTTTGACAAAGACTTTGCCCATTGCGTGTCACCTCACGCTCGTTGATGATTTTCTCCCCGCAGACGGCGCAGTTGACGCGTATACCTGGACGCGAGATTATTTCCCGAATGTGGATGCTCAACTTTACCTGTTGCATTGTGAGCAACTCTTCATCGGGTAATGCTTGATAAGCTTGTAACTGGGCAAAATAGTGACGATTTTCGGCAGGGCAGCAGGTCAGGCCTTGCTCGCGGACATCCAGACGGGGGGCAATTCTGATAGAGTCACCTGTGTTGGTATCCACGAATACCGCGGCGATTTTCCCGTAATCCTGTAACCGCAAAGTACGGTGGCCCAATGTACAACCAGTGGCAACCTCGACACCATCTGAAAAGCAACCATCCGATTCCACGAAAGTTAGTATTCGTTTTTTAGGATTTTCCCCCGCAGGAAAATTGAAAACCTGTGAAGCCAAAAGTCCGATACGCACACCGAGCACCTGTCGCGGACACAGATGGCTGTGGCGGGCAGAAGAGCGTTCGAGGAAGGGTTGGATGTTCATGATGAACCTCTGTAAATTGTATAAGAAAACCGCCCCGGGACCGGAGCGGTTTTCCTGTTCAGTCGCCTATCGCCGGGGTGGGTGTAACAACAGTCTCGTGTGAGTGTTCCTCATTTTCAAAGACGGGCAAGTATTTGGCTACCAATCCAAAGGCCATGATGCCGGCCGAGAAAATCCCGACCGAAACGAGGACTTCGGGCAAGGTTGGGAAATAATGAACGTTGCTCATAAAGCTCGGCAGGTAAAACAAGGGATCGGGATGCTTGACAGCAAACCAGCTGACGTTGAAGCGGTTGAGTATCATACCGAGCAGCAGGATAACCGCGCCGGTTAAAAGCCCGTTTGCGCTTTGGCGCACTTTTTTAATGGAGAAGAGTATGAAAGGTGTTACGACGCCAATCAAAATCTCAGCCCAGAACAAAACGCTCATCACGCCGCTGGTAAAGAGATAGCCCAATTCCCCGGCCCAGGCCAGTTCACCAAATTTGAGAAAGGCATAGACTGCCAGGACAATCGGAATGACCTTTGCCAGTTTTTCCAACAGGTGAACTTCCAATCCACGCTGAAAGTAGCGTGAGCTGAGCGAAGATTCGAGGATGATCATGCCCAGGCCGATCGTGATGGCCGAAGTGAAGAACATGATCGGCAGGAAGGGCGTCCACCATAAGGGATGCAATTTAGTAGGTTGGATCAGAAGCAGGGAACCGAGTGAAGATTGGTGCAGGGTGGAAAGCACCACACCGAGGATCACGAAAGGCATGATGAATTTGTGGATCAGGTGCGCAAACTTCTGCCATTTGATGCCCTCGAACACCACCGGCGCAAATTCAATCGCCAGCACCGTCAAGTAGGACATGACACAAATACCGATTTCCAGCAGCACCGAGGTACCGTTCATGTGGATCATCATGTACCAGATGCGTTCGGGGTGACCGAGATCCACCAGTAAGGCGACTGCCACCATGATGTATCCCAAGAAAGCTGTCAGCACAGAGGGTCGCAGCAGCGGCTGGAATTCCTTGATGCGCAGGATGTAAACCGTTCCGGCCATCAGGAAGCCACCGCTGCTGATGGCAACGCCGGTGAATAGATCGAAACTGATCCAGAAACCCCAGGGGTAGGAATTGCTCAAATCAGTAATAGGCCCTATGCCATAGGTATATCGGATCATGGCGATCACAAAGGCAATTCCCATCAGCGCCAGCAGGATCATAGGTAAAATGCCAATCCGGAAACGCGGGTGAACAGTGAGATTGAGTTTCATTTCGGAGCCTCTACTTTTTCATCCAATTCCGCAGGTTTCTGCGACTCTTTCTTTTTGTCATAGATCGCCACCCCGGCAGTGATGGCGGTCAACACCGCGCCCCAACCAATGGCAAACGGGATGGTCATCTCCATGACTTTTTCGCTGACTTCATTGACAGGCTTCTCTGGGATAGCGGGCAGGCCAAGTTCGCTGAATGGAACATGTGAAAGGATCAGATAGGAAGTGCCGCCGTTTTCAAATTCGCCGTAAACATGATCAATATAGCGTTCAGGATGTGCAGCGATCCGGGCATGGGCGGCCTTGATCATATCCTCGCGCTCGCCATATTCCAATGCATCGGTCGGGCAGGTGGCCACACAGGCCGGTTCGAGTCCATTATCAACGCGCTGTGGGCAGAAGGTGCATTTGTCAATGAAGGCGCCGGCGATGATACCCTTGTCATAGTCAAAGTGCGGCACGCCAAAGGGGCAGGCGTTCATGCAGTACCGGCAGCCTATGCATACATCCGGGTTGTAAATAACCGGACCATCATCACGCTTGTGATATGCACCTACCGGACAGGCCGACATGCAATCCGGGTGTTCGCAGTGCATGCAGTGATATACCATCGTGGCGCGGTCAAGGTTGGGAAATTCTCCTTTGACCCCTACACCCGCCACCCAGATACGGGTTTTGTCCATTGGGATGCTGTTTTCCACGCTGCAGGCCACCATACAGGCGCGGCAGTCGATGCAGCGGGTGGCATCAAACAGGTAAGCTTTATGTTTAATCTCAATCATTATGCACCTAGGCCTTCTTTACCGATACAAAAGTCTGGCTGAGTGCCTGGCCACCGCTGATCGGATCTGTATAAGTGACATGCAAGGCAGAATCGCTCACACCGATGCCATAGGCAGTTTTCAGGCCTTTGGAAAGGTGGCCGTAGCCCGGTGTCAAATAAACACAATCCGGGCGGATCGCCTGGGTGACATTCAACAAGCTGTGGACTTTGCCAACTTCGCTGGTCACTTCGACCCAGTCACCATCCGCCAGGCCATTTTCGCTGGCAGATTTGGCGTTCATCCAAAGGCGGGGCTCATCCGAATACTTGTGGAGCAGCTGATTGTTCTGCGTGCCAAACTGGGTGGATTGGGCTACTTTACCCGTCAGAAGGTAGTATTGACCTTCAGCCGGCTGCGGCGGTTCAAGCCAGGTTGGTACACCTGGGAAGCCTACCTTGGCAAGCGTATCTGAATACAACTCGACTTTTCCACTGGGGGTGTTCCAATTTGGTTCAGCAGCTTCACTTGCATGGGCTGGTTCGGCGGTTTCAACAAAACCTTTGGCTTTGATTTCCTCCAGGCTGAAACCCAAAGGAGCAAGCTGCTGGCGCAGGTAATCTTCCTCATCTTTGTACTGGAAGAAATCACCCAGGCCAAGTCGTTCGCCGAGTTGTTTGTAAATCCATAACGCAGATTTGGCCTCACCCTGTGGTTCTATGACTGGCTGGCGTATGAAAATTCGGTTACCGATCGGAACGAGCGGATCATAGCGTTCCAGGTATGAGGCTTCAGGCAGCACTACATCCGAGAACCAGGCGGTGTCATTCAAAATAATATCAATTGTTACAATGAAATCCATCTTGGCAAAGGCTTCAAGTGTCTTGGCACGGTCCGGGATGGACATGATCGGGTTCTGACGAGAAATGAACCAGCCATGCGCCTGATAGGGATCGCCCTTGACGATATTGTCGCGCATTTCCTGGAAAACGCCGATTTTTAACGGAACAACCGGATATTTCCACGGGACACCATCCAAACGCAGGGCCGAAACCCGTGGGAAAGGCGGTTGGGTTGGGCTGCCGAGCGTGCCGCTTTCTTCACCCGCCGCATCGGTCATGGTTACATTCCAATTTCCGACCAGTGCATTCAAAATGGCAATGGCACGCTCGGTGTGGAATGAATTGATAAAGTTGGAGGTTCTCCAGCCGTTGTGAGCTAACGCATGCGGAGCCGCAGCTGCGAATTCATGCGCAATCCGCGAGATAGTCTCGGCTGGGATACCCGTTTGCTGAGCGGCCCAGTCGGGCGTGTACTTGCTTACTTCTTTTGCGAGCTGATCAAATCCCACAGTGGAGTTGGTAACAAAGGTCTGGTTATAAAGGTTTTCCGCGATGATGACATTCAATAATGCCAGGTGGAAAGCCAGATCAGTACCGGGTTTGATCGGCAGCCATTCACTGGCTTTGGCAGCGGTCTTGGTGAAGCGCGGATCAAGATAGACAACTTTTGCGCCGCGATCGATGGCGTGGCTCAGGTCTGAAGTCTCGGAAGTGGAGATCGCTTCCATCAGGTTGCGCCCGGTCAGCAGGATATAAGCCAGCTTGTCATCATAAATCCGGGCCGGTTCTTCCATGCCGTACGTCATCAGATTGGAAACGATCATGGCATTAAAGCACAGGCTGCGCTGGGTGCCGTAATTGGGCGAACCAAAGGCATACAGCAGGTTTTCAAACAAAGGCTGGCTCAGGTTGTGTGTGGAAGAGAAGACCATTGCTTCGGGGCCATATTTTTGTTTAATTTCCATCATTTTGCTGGCCACCAGATCGAGAGCTTCCTCCCAGGAGGCCTTGCGGAACAGCCCTTCGCCGCGTTTGCCAACGCGAATGAGCGGTGTTAGCACCCGGTCAGGGTCATAAGTATTCATCAAGCCGGATTGACCGCGTGGGCATAGATTTCCACGTGAATGCGGGTGTTCCGGGTTTCCCTCAAGCTTCACCACGCGTCCATCTTTAATTTTGGCAACCAGGCCGCAGCGCCATACGCACATTTCGCACATGCTGGAGATGAAACCATCCCCAGCAGCATTTATTTGCCCTGTTTCACGGGCAGCCTTTGCAACCATGGGTGGGAGCATTTGCCCCACTGCCAGCATCGCGGTAGCTGCTCCGCCCAGTTTTAGAAAATCTCTTCTCGAGATTGTGTTTGTCATAATTTCTCCAGTTAGTTTTGGAAGTGAGCACCTGCTGATTAGTTTTTATCCAATCAGCAGGTGTCAACTGGCGATTATTTCGCTTTGCGCTGCATGCCCAGCCGGTCGATCAGGTAGAACAACAGCAGTGTCACCAAAGTAAAGAGCGTGATAAACAGGAAGGAATTTAGATTCCACAGATCGGGCATCACCACATTGCCAATCTTGGCAATGGCTGCGATGGGAGGAAAAACATACTGATACGTGAGGCCGTAAATTACTGCACCAACCAGAAAACCGAGAAAACCGGGGATGATATAGTCGAGCTTGCCTTCGCCGCCACCGGCGGCGCAAGTACCCGGTCAGTACCCTGTGAGCGCCATACCTATCCCAAAGATCAATCCACCGATCACATTGCCGACAATATAAGTGGACGGAACTGAGGGGAATACAATTAATCCCAGACCGCGCAACCCGTACAAGCCAATCATGGCAACCACCAGGGCAGTCATCATGAACTTCAACACTGCCATATCCGTGAAGCGAAACACATCTACAATCTTGTGATACTTGGTCAATCCGGCTTTGTTCAGAGAAAATCCGAAGAACACGCCGAGGAAGCCTGCAATCAAATAGTTACTCATTGAGATTCTCCTAATAGCCCTTGCGATAAACGACCATTGCCGTCAGGATGCCAGAGGCGAACATTCCGCCAATGAAAAGAAACGCGGCAGGGGCCAGCAGCATCCCGCCAGAAATCGCCAGGCCGCTGGTGCAGCCGCCCGCGATCCCCGCGCCGTATTCCAGCACGATCGCTCCCAGGAAAGCCAGCACCCAACGCTTCCAAACCTGTGGGCCAAAGACTTTCTTCCATTGGTCGTCACTGACCAGGCGCCACTTGAAGGTGCTACTGGAGAAAGCCCCCAGCATCCCGCCGAAGAAGACCCCCACCAGCAGGATCACGCCCCAGGTGATACCCGGCGGCATGATGAAATTGAAATACATGTTGTCAAAAGCCTGCGGCGCGACAGCCTTGCCGATCAAGCCGGCGATATTTTCAAAGGCGCCGGAAGCACCCAGCAGGCTGTTGCTTAACAGCACGGCCAGAACACCAACCACGCCAAGCAGGATACCCGCCACATAAGGTGACCACTCTTCCTTGCGGATGTAATTTAGAATGAATTTCATCATTTACTCCTCTGTTTTCTCGTCCGAGGCAACTGCATCCATCAGGCCCAGGATTTTTTCAGCCTTTTGGGGGTTATCGAGGACGTTTTTCAAACTCTTTCGGCTGTTGGATTTGAGATTCGCGATGGATGGCAGCATATCGACCACATCGCTTGAATACTCGCCTTCCACTTTTTTCGTATCTCCGAATGAGACCTTGACCAATTTTTCGTGTGTAACAACCAGCCCGCCGCCGCCAACGATGACAAGCCCGATCAGGCCGATCAGTATGGAGTTGCCCCAGTCAATTGGTTTTTGTCCCAACACAACCGCATTGTATGTCTTGGTGTAATCCACCACATTGGGGTCATTTAAATCAATTTGTGTATTTACCGGAGCGCTGACAACAGGCTGCGCTGCGCCGCCAGCTGCCGGTGCGGTGGTAGTGGATGCGGCGCCTGCAGCAGGAGCGGCCCCTTCACCAACCTTGATTCCCAATTTAGTGGCATAAACCTGCGCCCGGGTATCCAGATCCTTGGCATGACACTGCTGACAGGAGGCCTTCACATCGGAAAGAGGTGGAACCATGCCGGTATGTGCGGCAGTCTTATCGGTTGCCTGCTGATTACCAGCATGACAGATGTAGCAAAAATCGCCAAAGGCATGCGATTGGTGCCAGCTGGTGCCATCACCATTGACTGGTTTTTGAGCTTGAACCTCATGGCAGTTCTTACAGGAAGATGCCTGTGAGCCGCACTGAGCGCTGGCGGGAGTGGCGGTTGCCAGCCAGATCCCGCTGCCAAGCACCAGGATCAGCCCGGTCAGGACAAATAAAAAATAGGTTCTTTTGTTCTGCATTTACAATTCTCCTTGTCAAGAAAATAAATTCATGCGGTGATTTCGGACATCAAGCTGGCGCGATGCACGGCCCTGTCGCGCAGTACAGATCGAAGAATATCCAGGGCATCAATCAAACGGGTGTCTGTTAATTTATAAAGCATGCTGGTTCCCTGGCGTTCGGCGTAAACAAGACCGTGATCCCGCAAAATTTTCAAATGCCGCGAGGTGGTCGGCTGGAGGATTTTCAATTCTTCGGTCAGGTCATTGACTGTACGAGGCTGTTCATCCAACGCATATAGGATCAAGATTCGGGTTGGATCTGAGAATGCCGAACATAGTTCAGCTTCCATAGCTGATGCTTCCTGTGCAAGTGTTGGGGATATTGTCATCATTTTCTTTTACTCACAATATATGATTAGACGAATAAATAAATATACTGATTGTGATATTAGCCCCAACCTAACGATCCTTATAGTGCACATTGTCACAAATAAAAGTGTATTAAGTAACAATATACTTTACAAAAATTTAAATGTATATTCTCGTAGCTTTTTATATGTAGTATTACATAATATAATGGTAAATTATATTATAAATTTTCTGTAAATAACTATAATAATGCGTATACATAATGTTCTAATTAGTCCTGAATACACATTACTAATATTATGTACAAAGGCGGGCTGTTGATGTCGGATAGGATGGCACTTCGCCATCACCGATCCTGCAAGCGCCTGCTCTTCTGAACGAATAAAGGAGTTATGCCATGTCCGGAAAATCGATAATTCGCCCATTTTTCTTGTTTGCAGCCGCATTTCTATTGATAGTTTCCCTGTCGCTATGGTATTTCACCCCTGCTTCTGCTGATTGTGGCACGGGGTCTGGCCAGTCCTCATGTGAAAACTGCCATCAGTCGCCTGGCTCTTCTATTAGTCAGGGAGCCTGGCATACCTCCCATGCTGGAAAAAGTGCTTGCATTGATTGTCATGGCGGCAACGCAACTACTCTTGACAAGGCACAGGCGCATATCGGCGTTTTCGGAGATCCCCTGACAGATGTTTACACCAACTGCCATGCCTGCCATCCATCCGATTACGCCGGACGCGCTGGTAACTTTGCCAAGACTTTGAATGTCACACCTTCCGGGCTCTTGGCGCAAGCCAGAATCCAACAAGTGTCTGCCGTGAAGCCAGAAAACGAGGTCATAATTCAGAGTGAAGACGTCAATCGCCACTCTTCAATTGGCATCTTCCCCACGATTCTGGTTGCGTCTGGGGGAGTTGTGATTGCCCTAATATTTGGTTTATTGGTGTTTGCAAACCTCCGCCACTCGGCTGGTTAGTTGGTAAGGAAAGGTATTCATGGAACAATCCATATTTGATATTCAGGCGGACTTTTGCAAGGCAATGGCCCACCCGGCTCGCCTGCAAATTCTGCATGCATTGCGCGAACGGCCAATGATCGTAAATGAAATTGTCCAGGTGACTGGCTTCACTCAAACACTGGTTTCGCGGCAATTGTCCGTATTACGGTCGGTGGGTGTCGTTGATTACGAGAGGCATGGCACCGAAATGCTCTACCAAATATCGGATGAAAGTATCGGTGAGGTGTGCGACCTGGTGAGAAAAACACTCGTAAAACAATTCCAAAAACGCTCTGATATTTTCACAGAACAATAACGCCAAAGAGTTAACTGACCGCTCTACGAATGGTTGGAAATCCAATAATTTCCAAATAAAAGTCTCCACTGCGAAATTTCGCAGTGGAGACTTTTATTTGGAAATTATTGGATTTCCAACCATTCGTAGAGCGGTCAGTTAACTCTT
>CAIWAX010000288.1 GCA_903910795.1 uncultured Anaerolineae bacterium | reverse complement strand
TGCCAGGAACTCCGTTCTCAGAGCGGGACCAAGCCATGCAACCTACGCAATGGAAAAGCTTGGTGTGGTATGTCAGGAGGTCTGGAGTTACCCCTCCATGCGGCCAACCGGCACGGGTTGGGGGGCCAAAGGAACATTTGAACCGAAAGGACTAGGGGCACGGAGGCCATTGCTGGCTCCCTCCGGCTCATTTGTTTTGCCCACCTGTCGAATACCAGCGGTCAGGCTCCTGGTCAAAGGTGTCGCCAGCACTGCCTGCCGCGCTCCGCCCTGAGCCATGAAACAGCGTCACCCATCCCGCATCGCCCCTGCGCCCCGCCCCTCCCGCTCACAAGTCCCCAATTCGCACATGGAGGATTCTCCACTTTTTCTCTTGCCAACCCCAAATTGGCGGCGTAGAACGCTCCTTGGCGGTTAGTTTTGCTCAACGCCATTGTTGTGCACACACAAAGCTCTTATGATAACCATTAGCCCCAGAAGCCTGCAAACCTTCGCCTTCTTCGCCATCCTCAGCGTCACCCCGATGGCCCCGGCCCAGGAACTGCCTCAAGACCTCATCGGTATTTCAGCAGCCGATGCCTTGGCACTGAATGTGGGCCGACTCTACAGGTTTTCCAGTTACGTGCCCGGTTCGCCGCCGTTGCCCCCCGCTATTTTGCTTGCCGACCCCACCCTGGGTGAGGGTTCCGGCAGCACGACCAATCTTTTCTACAGTCCCAGCTTTGCTGCGATCTTTTGGGACGATAGAGAGATGGTCGTTCAGGAGATGGCCAGTCAGGCCGCAATGAATAGAGCCAGCCATACTTCCCAAGAGGACGAGCAGGGCTAAGAATTGGGCGCCCAGGGTCCCTACGCCACAACGGACTTCTACCTCTATCCAATCTCTGTGGCCTCGAATCTCTTTAACGCCGTGCTTTATGGCACCACCAACGGCTCCAACTACCTGATCACCTCGACTGAATCCCTCGATCCAGCGACGAACAGCGTTTGGCTGGTGGAGGGCACCCTGCAAGGCGGCACCAATGACGGCACGCAATTTGCACTGGGCATTGCCTTGCGGACGAACAATTTGTTCATCTCCGCCCAAGCTTGCGACGACACGTGCGCCGCGACCAACCTGCCGCTGGCGTGGCAGCTATATTATTTCGGCGTGACGGGCGTTGATCCAACTGCCGACTACGATAACGATGGCGTTAATAACCTAGCCGAGTTTCTCGGGGGCACCGACCCCAACAAGATCGTCTGCGCTCCACGCTTCGCGAACTACCACATCAACTCCACGACGGCCTACGGGACCTTCGACATTTATGGCGGGGTGCCCTCACAAATGGCAATTCTGGTGAACTCGGAGGACTTTTCTGGAGCACAGTGGCAACCCTACACGCTTGACTTTAGCGTGCCGCTCGGATCCACCGATGGAGTCTATAACGTGTGGATCGGGCTGCGTGGGCTCATCGCCGACTCCAAGCAGACGTGGAACTGGACGGGCCTGACGCGCGACCTGCACCCGCCGGACATTCTGAT
>CAIWAX010000287.1 GCA_903910795.1 uncultured Anaerolineae bacterium | reverse complement strand
GGTTGAGCCCGCGTTTCTCAACATCCAGCTCCAGTTTTTCACGGATATCATCTCGCTGCGTGAGTGTTGTTTCGATCAATTCAAGCGCGGCAGAAAATGTAATTTCATCGCGCAGGAAATTTTTCAGGAGCTTGCATTTATATTTTCCGCAGATTGCCGGGCGTACAGCCTGGTAAATTTCGCAGCACTTGTTATGCAGGTGACAGCAGGGCTGCGAAATGGCAAAACCGCCGTCATTCAGTTTAAAGAGGCCGACTTCTGCCGGTTCAAAGCCATCTTGTTCTTCCAGCCGAGTGGGGGTGAATTCAAACAGGCTGCCGTCACAGCATAAACCGCAGGCGATGCAAAGTTCCTGTTCCTGGTTGGCGGTGTTCACGGGTTAATTTTGCGTGCTGAATGTGGCGAGCACCTGGAAGCGTTCATGACCGCTCTCACCCACCAGGATATTTTCGCCACAGCGCAGCCAGGCGTGGGCGGCAAAAGGTCTGTCTGTTGTTAAACCCAGTGCCACACCCAGGTAAAGCAAGCCCGGAATGCGTCGGCGGTTCAGCATTTGCGCGCACGTCAGGGATTGGGCCAGGCAGGCGCTTTCCCAGAAGGTGCGCGGCGCCATAACGCGGATGGCCCATCCAACCTGCCCGGCCGCCTGGCTCTGAACCTGTGAGGGGCTGGGGCTTTCCGGGCTGATCGAAAGCCCCAGCCAGCCCGCGATTTTTTGGAAACGAAAAATCAGGATGGCAGCGCGCATGACACCCAGCCAGAAGCCAGCCTCCACCAGCAGCAGCCAATCGCTGGCCGGGCGGCTGAATAGTTTTTGGAGATCATGCTTCCACAAGGTGCGCCAGGCTTTCATCCACCAGCTCTGAAAGGAACGCGAGTACATCCGCGTTGATTTGTTCCGCGTCACCGGAATATTCGCTCGCGAGCTGCGCACAGACAGCGCTGACCTGGGTCGGGTTTTCGATCAAATCCCAGATACGCTGACCAATTTCATCCAGCGCCACATAATGGTTGGTGGCCATATTTAAAATGATCATATCCTTGTCTACGTTGGTCGCGAGTGTGCCTGGGTTTCGGATAATTTTTGTGGTTTGATCAATTGACATACGAAAAACTCCTGTTGGTGGGTGCTGATTCCTGGTCAGGCATTGGGCTGGATACCGAGAATATTATCCGCCAGTTCGTCCAGACTCCAGCGATTTTCGGGCCGCTTGACTGAATAAATGAGCACCTGGTTCATGATGGCGGCGAAAAGTGCGAATTTGGCGGGGTGTTCTTCCGGTAAAAGTGGGCCATAAATACATTTTTGCAGTGCAGTGAATTTTTCCACTCCCGTCAACGGCCTGATTTCAAGGGTATCTTGCGGGTGAGTTTCTAGCAGGTAAAGCGCCCGCAACATTGCCGGTTTGTCATACATGACTGTGCGGGTGGGTAGCGAAGCTTTCATTCGTTTCCAGGGATAACGGGGCATGTTCGTGATGTCGGCGCCAAGCGCAACTGCCGAGTCTTCGTATAGGTGCATTTGCGGGACGCCCGGTATGCTCAGAACCTGCCCGGCGCTGTTCATTTGCAGAGCGGTGATGTCATCTGCCAGCATACTGCAGCCGCGTTGCAAGAGCGCCGCCAGGGTGGTGGATTTTCCTGCGCCAGAGACACCCGAAACAGCAATTGCGCCGGCGGGTGTGACCGCTGAGTTGGCATGCAGCACAATCATGCCCCGCTGCTGAAGAAGCGCAGCCAGGAGGGTATCCAGCAAAAAAAAGGCCAGGATGGGTTCTTCAGCATCCGGCGCTCTTTGGATGGTGACCTGCCGGCCATCCTGGGCCAGGAAGACGCCGGTATGCGAACCTGCGCGCAGTAGAAATTTTCCGGGCGCAGCCTCCCATAAATCATCCGGGCTGGTGTAGGCGTTGGCGCCCAAAGAATCTGCAATCTGGCCATCCTGCACAATGATGTCGGGGATTTGTTCGCCTGGGGCTGTTGGAAGCGCCGGGCATGCGAAGGGGGTGGAAATGGTCAGGCCGTAGGCAGTGTACTGGTATGTCATTCAGTTTTCCGGCGAAAAATATTAATCTAAAAGTGATAATGAAGATCAGTACTTCATTATCACTTATTTTTAGAAAGACGCGTTTTGGCAATTTTCAAAAGTAATCAAAAATGGTGTTCTGAGATGAAACGAACAATTTGATTATTGAGAAACTGGGCTGCAAACTCAATAAAAATATGCCCTGCCAATCATATCATGCCGCGCTGAGGAAAAAATAATCTGTAGCAGGAGGAATCAAATAGAAATACGAAAACCTAACGCTCAATTTTCAAGAGCGTTCAGATATTTTGTTAATGAAAAGCGCTGGAATTGATCGAGTTTTACTTCTGGATGATAGAGAGGTAATTCTTTAATGCCAGAGTAAAAGTAGTCTTTTTGATATCAATCCGTGTAATTACGGGACGCTGCCAAATGGGAAGGTTACCAGTTTTCATTGCATTCCTCTCAAGATAAAACAGTAAAGTTTCCAAGATCAATATATTATATACGAAACGAGTTTCTTTTTGAGATTTTACCTTAAAAGATTTCCATACCATTCCAGGTCAAATACTCTGATGGCCCGATGGGATTGTAATCGCGAATGGTAACGACAAGCTGTTCATTCTGCTTCTGTTTGTGCGCATAGAGCAGGTTTGCCAGAACTGATCAGGTAATAAACGACCAGTAAATAGGTGATGATCCAGAGTGGGATGCCAGTCACCGTCAGACGATCTTCCTGGCC
>CAIWAX010000286.1 GCA_903910795.1 uncultured Anaerolineae bacterium | reverse complement strand
GCGGCCAAATTCAGGCCGCTGCGCGAAATCACTACTTGCGAGGGACCCACAGGGCGCTTTGCGAGCCAGCGATTAGCGTTTCACTTGGGCATTAAATCGCCCAAACCAGGACATGGGTGAGCAGTTACGTTCAATCAACGTGAGCCCCGAGCAAGGTATTGTATTGCTCTTCCAGCAAGCGTAACGCCTCCAATTCCATACACCAATCAATTGTGTCGAGTGTCTCTTCCATCTGGCCTGACTTTAAGCGACTCTCCATTTCTGCAGTCGTCATACCAAAACGAGTTTCAAAAGTCGCCAACTGTTGCTTGGTGCGCCCGATGCCATGTTTCAGTGATTTAAGCTGGTTTTGGAGCGCAATTTCAATCAATGGTTTGATTGGCTTTTTTGTCTGGCTTTGAATTGTGACCTGGTTTAGCATGGTATCCTCACTCTGAACTTACAAATCAATTTCCAATAATCGCGTAGACTGTAATTCTTCTCATTTCAAGAATTGTACTCCAAACTTAAACTGATTACACACCTCGCCAAACACAACCAGCGGGAGCCTCCTATATTTGGCGAGTGGACAAACGTGGCGATCAGGCTGACATGGTATTCAGCAACGAGCCATCCCTTAACTTTCGTTCAAGGCAACCACTCCCGCTGCCTGTGTTTGCTCACTTTGCGGGTCTCGACGATGCACATAAAAATTCCACACTTCTTGCGGATAAATAATCTGGTTTGTGCTAAACTAGAGCATCCCCGGTCGAATTTTGGTGATTTTGCGAAAAACCGACGCGGGTGGAAATTCTGATGAAGGATTGAAGATCATGTCTTATCGCGGACTTTTGGATAAATACGGCACCTTGCTCGACCTGCCGTCGCACACCCGCCCCGTCAGCCTGCTGGAAGGCAACACGCCCCTTATCCCGGCCGAAGCCCTGTCCCGCCACCTGGGCGGCGGGTTTGAACTGTTGGTCAAATTTGAAGGGCTCAACCCGACCGGTTCCTTTAAAGACCGGGGTATGACGGCCGCCGTCAGCGAAGCGCTCGGACGGGGGGCCAAAACCGTCATCTGCGCCAGCACCGGCAACACCGCAGCTTCGGCCGCCGCGTATGCCGCGCGGGCCGGGCTGAAATCCATCGTCCTGATCCCAGAGGGCAAGGTGGCCGCTGGCAAACTGGCGGGCGCCATTGCCTACGGCGCGCAGGTCATCCAGATCGACGGTTCGTTTGATGACGCCCTGACCCTGGTGGTGGAGATTTCCAACAAGACCCCCATCTGCCTGGTCAATTCCATCAACCCTTACCGCATCGAAGGCCAGAAGACAGGCGCCTTTGAGATCTGCGATACACTCGGCAGTGCGCCTGACTGGTTGTGCCTGCCGGTTGGCAACGCCGGGAACATCACCGCCTATTGGGCGGGTTTCAGGCAGTACAACGCGCTCAAAGCCAGTGGACTGCCGCAGGTGCTGGGTGTGCAGGCGGCCGGGGCCGCCCCGTTGGTACTCGGACACCCGGTTGAAAAACCCGAAACCGTGGCGACCGCCATCCGCATCGGCAAACCGGCGCGCGGTGAGCAGGCCATCGAAGCCGCCGAACAATCTGGCGGACGGATCATTGCCGTCAGCGACGACGAAATCATCAGCATGCAAAAGCTGCTCGCCACGCTGGAAGGTATCTGGGTTGAACCCGCTTCCGCGGCGGGTCTGGCCGGATTGGCGCACGAGATCGCGGCGGGCACGTTCCAGCCGGGCGGCAAGCGTATCGTCGCCATCTGCACCGGACACGGCCTTAAGGACCCGGATATTGTTATCAAGGACCTGGCCAAACCCCGGATTGTCGCGCCGAACATGGATGCGCTGATGGAAGTACTTTCGGCTTAAAAAAGTTTTTACCGCAAAGGCGCAAAGCACGCAAAGTTTATTAATTTTAATTGTTTTCTTAGCGCACCTGGCGCCTATGTCCACATGATCTTGGTGGATTGCGGTTCAATTATTGACTCAGCTGCAAAAAGAGCTTTCATCGCAGAGCACGCAGAGATTTTTTAAAGAATCAGCATTATTATGGTCAGTTCTTTACCGCTTCGTTAATAATTAAGCTCAGCGAGCGGTTAAAGCTTTTTTCAGTAAAGTCATTATTGGAAGGATAAAAAAATGAAAATTCATGTTAAAGTCCCTGCCACCACCGCCAACCTCGGTCCGGGTTTCGATGCTCTCGGGTTGGCGCTCGACCTCTGGAACGAGGCCGATTTTGTCGCGACCGATGACCGGCAGATCACGCTGACCATCGCGGGCGAAGGCGAGGGCAAGCTGCCCACCGACGCCAACAACCCGATTGTGGAAGCCGCCCTGCAAGTTTACGACCTGGCCAAGAAACCCTGCAGCGGCATCCGCATTCACTGCATCAACCGCGTGCCGCTCAGTTCCGGGTTGGGCTCCAGTTCCACGGCCATGTTGACCGGGCTGCTGGGCGCCAATGCGCTGCTGGGCAACCCGTTCAATGATGAGGAAATCCTCAAGCTGGCTATCGAGAATGAAGGCCACCCGGATAACGTGGCGCCCGCCATGCTGGGCGGCCTGGTGGCCTCGATTGTGTACGAAGGCCGCGTCATTTCGATCAAACTGCCGGCGCGCGCCAACCGCTCGCCCATGCACGTCACCATCGTGCTGCCTGACTTCGACTTTCCCACCCGCCAGGCGCGCGCCATCCTGCCCAAACAGGTGGATCGCAAGGATGCCATTTACAACATCAGCCGCGCGGTGATGGTCACCGAGGCCCTGCGCACCGGTGACCTGGATTTACTTGGCAAGGCCATGACCGACGCCCTGCACCAGCCCTACCGTCTGCCGCTCATCCCGGGCGCGCAGGCGGCCATGGAGGCCGGACGCCACGCCGGGGCCGCGGCTGTGGCGCTCTCCGGTGCCGGGCCCAGCCTGATCGCCTTCTCTTCCAAACAGGATCCAAACATTGGTCACAGTATGCAGCGCGCCTTTGAAGCCGCCGGGCTGAGCGCGCGCATCTTTGAGTTGAGCACCAGCTACGAAGGCGCCGAGGTTATGATCGTTTAAATTGCTTTCCCAGTACCGTAGAGACGCTGCCTGCAACGTCTCTACGCTGATCTTCCGGAGCATTCCCTATGGATATATTGGACTCTTTTATTTCATCCCTGTCTCCATCTGATGCGGAAGAAGCTGCCTTGCGGGAATATTTTGATTGGCAAAGACTCCACCGCTCATCTGAGTTTACGCCCAGCGCTAATGACGATATAGATTTGCAGAACTATTTTTTGAATTTTCGCAGAAAAGATCTGCCTCAGACCAAGATGGAAGAGCATATCAATGCGCTAAAACGGTTTTACCTCTGGGCGCAAACCGAGGCGATTATCTCACAAAACCCATTTGATGACTACAACTTTGAACGTTCCCTGCTCGTGAGTGAACATGTTCAAATACGGCAAAAGGCACCCTTCCATAACTTGCGCAGACGCGAGGAAGATAAGCTGCTGGCTCTTAATCAAATCGGAAATGTGCTCAACAACTCCGTGGATATGAAGAGCGCACTCGACAATACATTGAAGACAATCCTCAAAGTAATGGATTTGCCGGCAGGGTGGATATCCATGCTCGCGAATACACATCTCGGTTTTGTTCAAGCAGCGACTGCACCCGAGCATAACTTCATCCTGGTAGCTGCTTACGGGTTACCCCCTGGTCTCGAACTTGATGACCGCCGTTTTCTGCGCCAATTGCCTCTTTGCCCTTGCCAGAAGCGCCTGATCGAAGGACGGATGACGCAGGCCATCAATATGACGGAATGTTCTCGCCTGAAGAATTCTTTGCTTGCCGAAGGCGATAACCAGGGCATGCGCTTTCACGCTGGCGTGCCCATCATCTCGCAAGGTAAGCCGGTTGGGGTCATCAACGTTGCCACAACGGATTGGCAGTTCTTGAACAACTCGGATCTGCAGTTTCTCGCCATGGTCAGCGAGCAACTGGTTGTCACTCTCGAGCGCGCTCATTTTTACGAAGTTGCCAAGGCACAACGTATTCATATCGAACATTTGGCGACTCAACTGCATGAGGCGAACCAAATCCTCGAAGAAAAGGTGAAGAAGGCAACCGTCAAGCTGGCTGAAACCAATGCCTCTCTTGAAAAATCCAATCAACAATTAAAAGAACTGGATAATCTAAAATCCGCTTTTCTTGGGGTGGTTACACACGAGTTGCGCACTCCCTTTTCCAGCATGTTGCTTTCTATACGACTTCTGGAAAAAAGTAGTTATGTAGAAAATATGCAGCCCAAAGATCATGAACTTGTTGAACAATTGGATAACAACATCGAAGCCGCTGCAGCGATGATCGATAACCTAGTAAAATATACCTCGTTCATCCGAAAACAGGGCGTGTTCAAGCTGATGCCTGTCAGATTAGAACCAATGCTAGTAACATTGCGGATGATCGTAAACCGCCAGATCGAACAAAAAGGAATAACGCTCGCCATCGAAATCTCGGATCAATTGCCCGAAATACTGGGTGACGAAGAACGTCTGGCTGATGCAATTCACGAATTGGTAAAGAATGCCATTAAGTTCACTCCTTCAGGCGGCAAAATAACACTGCGAGCCTGGCAGAAAGAAGCCAAACTCTGTTTTGCGGTTCAGGATACCGGCATTGGCGTGCCCGCCGAAAAACTATCCACTTTATGGGTAAGTTTTAGCCAGGTAGCTGACCATCTCCAGCGCGGAAGAGAAGGCCTGGGTCTGGGCCTTGCGATTGTGAAATATATTATCGAGGCGCATAATGGCGAAGTATGGGCTCTAAGCCGGGTAGGCGCCGGCAGCATATTTGGATTTAAGCTCCCGTTGAACGATACTTAACTTATGGGTACTTTCTATACTGAAAAAGTCGTGCTGGTGACCGGCGCCGGACGCGGCGCCGGTAAATTGCTGGCGCAGGCTTTTGCCGCTCAGGGCGCCAGCGTGGCCGCCAACGACATCTCACCCATCAACGTTGAACCGGTTGTGGATGCCATCACCGCCGCCGGAGGCCGCGCCCGCGCCTATCTGCACGACATCGCCAAAAAAGTGGATGTGCAGGTGATGGTCAACAACATCAGCGATGACTTTGGCCGCATCGACATCCTGATTAACTGCGCCAATGTCCTGCTGCCGACCCCCATACTGGAGGTGGACGAGTGGGACTTGCATCGCGTTTTTGAAGTCAATTCCATCGGCACGATCCTGGTGATGCAAAGCGTGGGACGCGTCATGCGCGCCCAGGGCGGCGGGATCATCGTCAATGTGGTCAAAATCCCCGCAAATGCGCCCGCGTCCTTCATCGCCAGCCGGGCCGGGCTGCTGGCCATGTCCGCCAGTCTCAACACGGAGTTGAGCAAGTTTGGTGTGCGGGTTTTTGCGGTGAGTGATGAAAACCCGCTGGAAGCTGTCCTGGCGGGCTGCCGGTAAAGGGTAATTTCAGGCTGCGAACCTAAATCAGGATATTGATCCATGAACCAACGACTTTTAATCGTGAAAGATTTTATACAGAACTTATGGGTACTTTCCATACAGAAAAAACTGGCCCTTCTGGCACTGGTATTGTCGCTCGGATTTGGAAGTCTTTCACAATTCCTGTTTGCGCAGGCCCAGTCTGATCGGGACAAATTCTGGCGTGTGCAGGATTGGCTGATCAATACTTCCAGCAATCAATCCCCGCTGCCGGGCTTGTTTTTTGCAATTCTTTCCGGGATTGTCTTTTTGTTTTGTATTTTTCGACTGGGGCTGTTTGGTGAAAGATTTGATTTCACCCCGTCCGCGCCTGCCGTCCGGCCGCCGCGCTTTGGGCTGTGGTTGACAAGTCTCGGGCTGAGCGCCCTGGCCGCCGCTACCTTAACCTACACCGGCGGCGAACAGCCATCGGGTTATTTAAGTCTGGGCTTGTGGCTTCTGGCAGTGATCTTGATGGTGATCAGTGTACTGATTGAAGAAAATTGGCGGCCGCCCCATTATCAGACCATTCTGAACTGGGGTAAAAATAACTGGTCTGAGATTTTAATTGTTGGTTTCATCGTCGCGGCCGCCTTTTACCTGCGTGTTACAAAACTTGAAATATATCCATATTCCTTCGTTAACGATGAAGGGGAGATGGGAAAAGCCGCCTGGTGTATGTTACAAGGAAATTGTTCAGATTTCTTCCGGATGGCCTGGGCCGCCCAACCCTATATGGCTATGCTGCCAATCGCCCTCAGCCTGAAAATATTCGGAATTTCAGCATTTGCCGCCCGCTTCCCGATGGCTGTACTGGGAACGCTGGCTGTCTTGAATACTTACCTGTTTGCCCGTGAGGTTCTGGATCGCCGGATTGCCTGGATTGCCGCGGCGCTGATGGCAACGCTGCCGGTGTTGGTGCATTTTAGCCGGCTGGGCGTGGACAACCTGGTGGATGCTTTTTTTTCCAGCGCGATCATCTGGCTGCTTTATCGCGGCGCAAAACATAACGACCGGCTGGCTTATATGCTCGCCGGAGTTATTGGCGGTTTGACCATTTACAGCTACCCGGGCGCGCGTCTTTCACTGGCGCTTGGCCTGGGCAGCGTGATTTACCTGTGCATCCGCACAAAAAATTACCTTGCAGCGCATCTCCCGCATCTCATCGTCTTTGTAGCTGTATTGGTGGTAACGATGCTGCCCATGACGGCGGTTTTTATCCAACATCCCGAAAACTTTGCGGCGCGCTTCAAACAGGAGGGTATATTTTCGAATGGCATCGTTACGAATGAATCGCAGCAGCCCGGCCAAAGCCTAGCCACGGTCGTGATTAAACAAATCTTCCGTTCCAGCCTGGTGTATATCGCCAGCCCGGCCGAGGACGGGTTTTTCATGGGCTCGCGCGCCTATTTAACACCTTTGGCGGCCATATTTTTCGTCCTGGGTCTGGCAATGGTTACGATGAAAATCGGTGATCCACGCTACATGACCCTGTTTGCATGGTTCTGGGCCGCCATCCTTTTGGGCAGTTCGCTGACGGCGTCGCCTCCCTCCAATGAGCGCATGATGAACAGCATGCCTGCGCTGGCGATCATCACCGCCCTCGGGTTGGCGAAAGCGGCGGAGATTTTCGAGGGCTTAGGGAAATTCGCCCGCCGTGCCAGTCCGTTCCTGCTTATCATTATCGTACTCTTCATAAATTACAAGGATTACAGCTTCTATTTTATGGAGTATGCTCAGAAGCATAGCTGGGAAAATTCCACCAACGAATTAACTTACGAATCTCGCAGGCTGATCCAACCGCTTGGCAGCCTGGGGCGTTTCTACTTGATCGGCGACCCGTTGGTTTACAAAATATTTGCCAATTTTGATTATTTCTCGCCAGATGTGGAAAAAACGGATTTTAATACCGTTTCCCGTGAAACCATCGGGGCACTGCCCAAAGACAAGGATGCTCTTTTTATTGCCGTCCCATACAGGGAAGCTGACTTGAAACAGGTCGCGGCTTTGGTTCCAGGCGGTATCTGGACCGAGTTTCTCCGCAGGTATCAGCCAGACCAGGTTCTCTTTTTTAGTTACAAAATCTCGAAGGAACAACTCCAGGGTTTCAAGCCTTCCCGTACTGGAACCGGAATTATTCCATAACCGCCTATGAAAAGTACCTATGATTTTGCCTTTTACGCTGTTCTGCTGACCATCGTGCTTGTCGCGCTCGATTTTGTTTTTCTTCGATTCCGAAAACAACTATATGAGCGGGGCAAGCCTTTACTTGCGCGTTTGCTGGATAGTACACTGAAATTAAGAGTACTTTCCATTTCGCGCGCAACTGAATTTTTGAATAAGATCAAGCTGCAACTTTCAAAAGTTAAGTTTCAAAGAGCGGCGCAAGCCAACCCAAAACCGGTTGAATCTGTTACTGAACTTACATCAGCCCTGCAGGTGAGTACTTTCCATTCTCATCCAATAGAATCCGGCGCTTCTGAACAACAAAGCAGCACGAGCCAGGTTTATGCAACCGAGAGCGGGACGACCCCGAACGGAAAAACCGTTCATGTTCAGGTAAGCGCGGATGTTCCGGTTGGGGTGATTGTCCATATCACCATTCAAACGGTGGATGACAGCGCCAGGACCACCATCCGCCAGGAAGCCGGCGGGGCGGCTTTGGTAGGAAATGACACGGTTCAAAATAAGATTAAACCTCCACGGCCGAATTGGGGTGTAATTTCTGTTGGCCGTGTGTGGGTAAGGATAAAGGTCTGGTTTGATAAATTGGTGGGAATTCTCAAGCCTAAATTTGCGAGGATTGATCAAACTCTCTTTGTGGCAGCCGCGATTATTTATCTGCTGGCTGTCAGTGTTGGGATTGACCGTTTTCCAATTTATTTTTTTACAGATGAGGCGGTGCATGCCAACCTGGCTTCGGATTTGATCAGCCGGGGGTTTAGCGGGCCGGACGGCTCATTTCTCCCGACTTATTTCAGCCTGGGCCCGAGTTTTGGTCTGAATGGGGTCAGTGTTTATCTGCAGGTGATTCCAACCATTTTGTTTGGGAAATCCATTATTGTTACCCGCCTGGTTTCGGCTTTGATTACGCTTTTGGCCGCAATACTGATCGGGTTGCTGCTGAAACAAGTTTTCAAGCTGAAATCCTATTGGTTGGGGATTTTGCTGCTGGTCACCAGCCCAGCCTGGTTTTTACATGCGCGCACAGCTTTTGAGTATATGGAGGTGGCCGCGTTTTTTGCGGCAACTTTGTATTTTTACAACCGTTATCGACAGGGGCAGGATAAGTTTCTTCTCTGGACGATTCTTTCCGCCGCGTTGATGTTTTATACGCACGGGCTGGGCCAGGTTCTGGCAGGTCTGTTGGGGATTTTCTTTTTCTTAAGCGATTTCCGTTACCATTTTCGTCCTGAGCGGCGGCGAATGTTGTTGATTGCGCTCGGGCTGGCTATTCTGTTGTTTCTGCCGTATCTCCGTTATAACTTGAGTAATCCGACGACTATCGCGGCTGAAATTCGTCAGCGTGGTTCGTATTGGACGGACGGCAATTTTAATTTTCAAGAAAAAATTATCAGTTTCGTTAAGGAATATGTATTTGGGCTTAATCCGCTGTTCTGGTTTTTCCCAAATTCGAGGGATCTCTCGCGGCATGAGATGCTGGGGTACGGCAATATTTTGTGGGTGATGCTGCCATTTGCGGGGCTTGGGTTGGTGCGGGCTGTGATGAAATTCCGCGAACCTGAATACCGGACGGTGTTGATTGCGTTATTGATTGCGCCTATTCCAAGCGCGATTGTGGCAATCGGCACGCCGCGGGTGATATGGATGGTGATTCCGTGGGTGATTTTGATCGCGATTGGGATCAGTTGGGTGGCGGAATGGTTGGTGGAAAAAAGAAAGTTGATGCGGTTTGAGGTTTTGAACCTGGCAATTTTCATGGTGTTGGCTTTGACGAGTATTTATATGCTGCAAGATGCGTTGAGAAACGGCCCAACCTGGTACACGGATTATGGGTTGTATGGGATGCAGTATGGCGCCAAACAAATTTTCCAGGATACAGTGACTCCCCAGTTGAAGCAAGACCCGCGGACTAACTTTGTGATTTCGCCGACCTGGGCGAATGGGACGGATCAATTCTCGTCGTTTTTCCTGGATAAAACTTTAATAAATAGGGTACGTTTTGGCACGCCAAGCGATGTGGTCAGCAGCCCCAGTCAATTTACGCCCAGCACTATTTTTATCCTGACCTCGGATGAATTCACCAATTTTTCAAAGGATCCGCGTTTTAAAGATCTTCAAGTCCGGCAAACCATCGCATATCCGAATGGAAAACCGGGTTTTTATCTGATCACGCTTAAATTAGCCGATAATATCAAGCAAATTCTGGCGGAAGAAAATATTGTCAATCGCCAACCGGTTGAGGATAAGGTGACGATTAATGGGCAGGTTGTGCGCATGTTGCACTCGCCGATTGGGAGTGGCTCGATTCAAGATAGTTTTGATGACAATCCGGATACGTTGACGAGGGTGCTGGAGGCCAATCCTTACTTTTTCGATCTCTATCCGGACCCGCCCCTTACGACAAACAGTATCACTATTCAGACGGGCGCGTTACCTGATTTTACGGTCAAGGTTTCGCTGTATGCGCCCGGTGCGCAAGAGCCAGTCGTGTATTCTAAGACTTATAAAGATTTGCCGCCTGATCCGGTGGTGACGATTAATTTCGATCAGGGGCCGGTTAAGTCTGCCCGGATCACGATAGAGATTAAGGATAATACCAGTGGCGATACTTCGCAAATTCACGTCCGCACGATTCAGTTTAAGTAGCGGGGTAAAAGCCGTTCACGACAGCGTCCCTTTTTTTTACCGCGATGTTCTTCCGGGGCTGCCTTTCGGGGAACGCGGAGCGCCGGTAAACCAGGACACGGATGAGTAGTTCTTTAAGAAAGACATCGGAGACAAGTCGGATGCCCAAATACAGATAAATATCGTACCTTCACCCAATCATCGTACCCATGTAATTTCCGAATGATTTTGCCACAGCGCTGGCAGACCGTTGTCTCTTTTGTGCTTTCAACCGTAATGAT
>CAIWAX010000285.1 GCA_903910795.1 uncultured Anaerolineae bacterium | reverse complement strand
GGCTAGTGGTGGAAGGATAATCTGCATGTTTTGTATCATACCTAACTTTAAGAACTTCGTATTTGCTCCAACAGACTGTGCTTTAAATTCTTTCAATCTGTCCAATAGTTGGTAGTAAAGCCATTTGTAAAGGATTCGATTTTTGTCGTTTGCTGTAATTACATAAGTTCTCTGATAAGCATTGAATTTGCCATTGTAATATTTAACATTGAAATCACCAGAAGCATTATTCCCTGCTAAAAGAATTGCTTCGCAATCGAAGGCATATTTATCTATAGCATACACTTCTCTTGAGCAAGTAAAAAATGGATATTCACCATCTTCCACAGCCTCATTTGCATCTAATTTCCCTGTTCTTATGTTAACCAAATTTCCCAAAGGTTCTTTTTCAGCATCTATTCCCTGCAATACAGCCTCAAACAACTCTCTTGCATTGACCAGATTCCGCTCGGCGTTGGCCTTGACTTGCGCGATGGATGCAAACGCATCGTCCAGCACGGCTACGATCCGCTCTTGTTCGGGCAGGGGCGGGATGGGGATTTCGAGAGATTTCAAGTAACTATCGGGAACTCTTTGCTGTCCAACGGTTCCCGTAAAGAATTTTGTGGCAGTTTCTAAAACAACAGGCTGGCGAACAAAATACCAAATCCATTCAGCTAGAATTTTTTCATTGGGTCTTATGACATGAAATTCAGTTGAACCAAAGCCAATTCCATCAAGTAAATTTTTAGCAATTGCTTGTTTACCGTTTTGCATACATGGTGTGATTTTTGCAAAGATAATATCGTTCTCTGTAAAAAACGTGTATCCTTTTTTTACACTTCCAAAGGTTCTTTGTTCCGGGCGAGCAACAATTCCATGCACATCATCTACTGCCGACATTGGCACAAAAGTTGTGAGCGATTTATCTGCGCGGTCAATCACAGGGCGACGCGGATTAACTTCGCATACATCCCCCAATTTACCAATTTTCCATCCCTGCTTCATAACGACCCTTCGACAACGCTCTTTTTTTCATAGAACACAACCCCCACGCGCTGAATGTGCCCGATGAAATCCGGGTCGCTCAGCGCGTGGAAGATGGATAGATCAATCGTGTAGGGCAGCAGCAGGTCATCGATCTCCGCCATGATCTGGTACAGCACCTCCCTGGTCAGACCGGCGTCACCGTACAGGCTCAGGTCGATATCCGAGCCGGGTTTATAATTGCCTTTGGCGCGCGAACCGAAGATCACGGCTTTTTCCACCTGCGGGTATCTGGCAAATACGGCGCAGATTTTTGCGATGGTGACGGCTTCCAGCCCAAAACGCTGGCTCATGCCTGTTCCTTTTTGAAAGATGCCAGCCTGTCATGCAGCCGGACAAACTCGCCGAAATACTGGCCTGTTATCTCTTTGGCGATCTTTTCGGCCACATCTTCGTTATAGGTGTGGCTGCTGGCGACGCGGCTGCTGATCATTTGCATCCAGGTCTCGCCGTTCTCGAGCAGCCCGCGTTTAAAAGCCAGTCGAAAGGCGTCGCGGCTGCCCAGAATGTTGACATCGCCCTGGGCTTCGAAATAATCCTTGATAGTATTCCAGGCCAGCTCATAGGTGTATTCAAAGGCCTGGATCAGGCCTTGCCTCTCCAGCTCGTTCAAATTGCCTTTCTGGATGAAACGGGTCAACTGGTTGAGGGCTTTTTCGTAATTATTAAATCGCTGTATCCAGCGCATATCCTGTGCGGTCATCATTTTCCTGTGGTTTTCTGGTGGGCTGCATGCTCAGGGAACTCACAACAGCGTTTTAATTGTATCCAATATTTCCGCGCTTTGTTCATCCAATCTTTTCATCTCCGCCAGGATCGCCAGCGGGTCGCGCAGGGCGCTGGCCTCTTTGCGGTGCGGGTTCTTGACCGAGAGGTCAAACGTGGCTGGGTCGACCTGCGACCTGTCCAGCGTCCACGAATTTTCAGAATCGGCCTGGCTCTTTTGCAGGTTCACAAAATCGGCCAGGTCATTCTCGTTCAACGGATTGGTCTTGCCGAGGTTGCGCTCCAGGTTCAACTGGTAGAACCAGGTCTGGTGGGTGGGTGCGCCCTTTTCAAAGAACAGCACCACCGTTTTGACGCCCGCGCCCGTGAAGGTGCCGCCCGGCAAGTCCAGGACGGTGTGCAGGCGGCAGGTTTCGAGCAGTTGCTTGCGCAGGCTGACCGAGGCGTTATCGGTGTTTGAGAGGAAAGTATTCTTGATGACCACGCCCGCGCGCCCACCAGCCTTCAGGCTCTTGATGAAGTGCTGCAGGAACAAAAAGGCCGTTTCGCCGGTTTTGATCGGGAAATTCTGCTGCACCTCGGCGCGCTCCTTGCCGCCGAAGGGCGGGTTGGCCAGCACCACGTTGTAGCGCTCGCGCTCCTGGATATCCGCCAGGTTCTCGGCCAGCGTGTTGGTATGCAAAATGTTGGGCGCGTCAATGCCGTGCAGGATCATGTTCATGATCCCGATGATGTAGGCCAGCGACTTCTTTTCTTTGCCGTAGAAGGTGCGCTTTTGCAGTATCTCCGCTTCGCGTGTGCCGATGCCGGGCTGGGCCTTCAGATACTCAAAGGCCTCGCACAAAAAGCCCGCCGAGCCGACCGCGCCATCGTAAATGGTCTCCCCGATTTTGGGCGCCACCACCCGCACGATGGTTTTGATCAGCGGGCGCGGGGTGTAATACTCGCCGCCGTTGCGCCCGGCGTTGCCCATGTTCTTGATCTTGTCTTCATACAGGGCGCTCATCTCGTGCTTTTCCACGGAAGAGCGGAAGCGCAGTTCGTCGATCAGGTTGATGACTTCGCGCAGGTTGTAGCCGCTTTGCAGCCGGTTCTTCAACTCACTGAAAATCTCGCCGATCTTGTATTCGATCGTGTCGGGGTTGTCGCTTTTGAATTTCTTGAGATACGGGAATAACTGGATGTTGACAAAGTCGATCAAGTCATCGCCGGTCATGGCTTTCTGATAATCAAGTTTGCCATCCCCGTTTTTGGGCGCGGCCCACACCTCCCAGCGGAATTCGGGTGCGATGATGCGGGTATACGGCTTGCCGGTCAACTCTGCCGCGTCCTGGCGGTCTTTTTCCAGGTCATCCAGGTATTTCAGGAACAGTATCCACGAAGTCTGCTCGACGTAATCCAGCTCGCTGGAGCAGCCCGCGTCCTTCCACAATTTGTCGTCGATGTTTTTGAAGGTTTGTTCGAACATTGATCTTATCTCCACACGTTTTTCTTGTTTTAAGTATAACTGACATCCCATCATTTCCCTGTGGATCTGGAAATTCAAGGTTTGGTCAATATCCAGTATTTGAATTACCTTCGTAAACACGGTACAATTTATAGAAGGTTCGGCAATCATTCCACATACGATGATCAAAGGAGTCACTATGGCAAGCATATTAGAAAAAAGTTTCCTGGCAGGAATCGGGCTGCTCTCCATGACCCGCGAAAAAGCTCAGAATATCATTGAAGAACTCAGCCATGAGGGTGATGTTCAAAAAAACGAAACGAAACAATGGGTTGACCAACTCTCCGAGCGCGGTGAGGAAGAACGTCAGGCGCTGCGCAAGTTGATCCGGGAAGAAATGAAAAAAGTTTTGGATGATATGGGTCTGGTCACGAAGGAAGATATCAAAACGCTGCTTGAAAAGCAGGATAAGACTGAATAGATCAGAGGCAGAATATCCCGTTCTTCTTTCTGTGAATAAGTGCCTGAAAAGGCTGGCAGTCTCAACGCTCTTTGAGATGTGTTTTTCCGTTCCTTTTGATCATGGAAAACGGACCCTGCAGACAATTCATGACCGGTATCATTAATGCTCAATTCCAGACGTTCCATTCGCCATCTGAAGCGTTATAGCGAGATCGTTAGCATATTCGCCCGGCACGGCTTTGGGTTTCTCGTTAATCGCCCGGAGCCTGGTTCGCGCACCTGGTTTCGGCTTCCGTGGCGTGCGTCACAGGAGGATGAGCCGCGTCAAAGTGACTATCTGGCGGTTCATTTTCGGCTGGCATTGGAAGAGTTGGGGCCGACCTTTATAAAATTTGGGCAAATCCTGTCCACCCGCCCGGATGTGCTGCCGCTTCCTTTTATCGCCGAATTGAGTAAACTGGTGGATTCGGTCTCTCCTGAACCCTGGGAAACGATGCGCGCACTCCTGGCCCGCGAACTTGGAAAAGAGCCTGAAAGGTTGTTCGCTTCCATTGACCCGAAACCGATGGCCTCGGCTTCGCTGTCGCAGGTTCATGGTGCGGTTCTGCCCGATGGGCAGGAAGTTGTCATTAAAATCCAGCGCCCGAATATCACAACCGTGATCGAGACTGATCTTGAAATCCTGTCCTCGCTGGCGGCCAGCGCGCAAACGACAGCCCTGGGAAAGGATTATGATTTCACTGGGATCGCGGATGACTTTGGTTTTACCCTGCGTAACGAATTGGATTACCAGCGCGAGGGGCGCAACGCGGATCGCCTGCGCGAGAGCTTTGCCAATGAAAAAGATATCCTTTACATTCCCAAGGTGTATTGGCAATTAAGCACCCGGCAGGTGCTGGTGATGGAGCGCATTCAAGGTATTAAGATCAATGACATCCCAGCGCTGGATGCCGCCGGGTACAACCGTCATAAAGTGGCCCTGAACAGCGCCAGCGCAACCGTAAAACAGGTGCTGGAGGATGGCTTTTTCCACGCAGACCCCCATTCTGGAAACTATCTGATCTTACCTGGAGAGGTGCTCGGACTGGTGGATTTTGGCAAGGTCGGCTATTTGCGAGACAAGGATCGCATGGATCTGATCCGGCTTTATATTGTCGCGATCGAAGTGGATGTTGACGGGATGATTGACCAGTTCATGCGTATGGATGCGGTGCGGGAGGATGTCGACCGGAACAGGCTGGCGTATGATCTCAGCCGCTTCCTGAATAAATATCACGGCGTTCCGATCAAGTATGTTCGCGCGCGGGAATTGATCGATGAGATCACCTCCATCGCCTTTCGGCATCATCTGCGGCTGCCCTCCACCTGGTGGCTGGTGGGACAGACAATCGTTATGCTGGAAGGCATCGGCTTGCAGTTGGACCCGGATTTTGACGTTTTCAAAGCGGCTGAGCCTCACATCCAAAACCTGATGAAAACCTTATTCCTGCCCCACGGGGGTTGGGCGCGAACGGTACTGATGGACGGCGCCAATTGGGGGGAACTGCTGCACCGTTTGCCCCGCGTGGGAAATCGCATGCTCGAGCGGCTGGAACGAAACGAGCCTTTCGGGATGGAGATCAGGGATATTGACCGTATTTTGGGCCGGATCGACCAGTTGGTGACGCGTTTGGCGCTCAGCCTGCTGGTGGCCGCTTTCGTGATTGGCTTGCCCATGCTGCTTCAACTTGCCACCCCTGGCAGCCTGCCAGGTTGGTTGATTTTGGGCAGTGTCATTCCGATCATTGGCGCAGGGGTCTGGCTTGCCATCTCCCTGCTAAACACCGCCAGAAAATAATCCCGGCTAATGCCCGCCGGGTATATTCGTTTGAGTCGACCCGCGTCCACTCCATTTTGCCGGCCAGCCAGGCAGGAAAAGACCGAGCAAAAGCGCGCCGATCGAAGCATAAAAGGTGATGCGATAGGCTGCTTCAAACCCCTGCATACTCTCGCCGCAGGCGAGGTTGAGCCCATTCAGGATCTTTGTTTTGGCTGCGTTCGCTGAAGCCGCGGGCAAACCTGCCAGCGATTTGATGACGTCCAGGGGAATGTTGTCTTCCGCCTTCACGCCGGGTGTTTCGCAAATGCCAAAAGGCGCCGTTGTACTGATCGGGGTTGCCTGCGCCTGGTCAAGTTGAGCTTTCACATTTGCCGAAAGCGTACTTGTCAATATGGTTGCCAGCACTGCCACTGCCACGGCCTGTACGACAAAGCGTGTACTGTTCAACAGGCTGGAACCGCGCGGTAGCATGTCGAGCGGTATGCTGCTCAAAGATGTGGTGAAGGTTGTCTGCAGGGTCAGCCCCACCGCCAGACCCCGCAGGGCCAAAAGCACAGCGATGTAGCTCATGGGGGTGTCTCCCTGGATCTGGGCCAGCTGCCAGGTGTTAATGCACAGGATTGTGAAACCGACCGTGATCAACATGCGCGGCCCAATTTTATCGAAAAGGCGACCGGCCAGGGGTGTCGCGAACGCAGATGTGGCTGCCACCGCCAGCAGGATATAACCTGTCTCCAGGGCAGTGCGCCCACGGAAAGCTTGCAGGTAAATTGGCATGAGGAATTCCGCCCCAAATAAGGCGATTGTCGCCACGTAGCCAACCAGGCTCGCGTTTAGAAAGGTCCGGTTGGCAAACAGGCGCAGATTAAGCATGGGCTCCTTCACCACGTATAGCTCCACATAGACATTGGCAGCCAGACTGGCCAGACCGATGCCAAATATTACCAGGGTGGTGGTGCCTGTCCAGCCATTCAGTTCAGCCGATGAAGCGGCATACAGGATCGCGCCAAACCCGACCATCGCCGTGATTAAACCAAGCGGATCGAAGACCGTGTGCTTGTCAATCCGGTAGTCCGGGAGAAAATGGGAACCCAGATAGACGCCTACAATTCCGATCGGCACATTGACAAAAAAGATCGCGCGCCATAATTGCGCATCCACCAGCCAGCCGCCCAGGATGGGACCCAGTGCCGGGGCAACGACTAACGCCAAACCAAAAATTCCGAGCGCCGTGCCTTGTTCCTTGGGCGGAAAGGCTCTGTAAAGCTGGGCGGGCCCCAGCGGTTGTGCCAATCCTCCACCGAAGCCCTGCAGTGCCCGCGCCAGGATCAGTGTCCCAAGCGATGGCGCGATGCCGCACAGGAATGATCCCAGGGCGAAGATCCCCAACCCCCAAAGATAGATACGCTTGATCCCAAAGCGGTCCGCCAGGAAGCCCGAAACCGGGGTTGTAATACCCAATGCCAGCACATAAATACTCAGCACCCATTGCGCATCGGCCAGGCTGGCGCCATATTCGCTGCGCAGCGTGGGAAAAGCAACATTTACGATGGTTGAATCCAGGATGATCATGAAAATACCGAACATCACAGAGATCAACACTTTCCATTTCGAGTCCAATCCGCTGCGTCCGGCTGGCAGCGCGCTTTCAACACTCATGTTTACAACCCTTTCAGAACAAATATAGGCGCCAATCTAGTGTTGACGCGCAAATAAAATAATTTAGCCTATGATAGTGATAATTGTCTGGATAGTCAAGCTGCAGGACAGCTTCATGATGGCAGGCTATATCGTCTCCCCTTTCCCGATTTTGGGAAGGGTTCTTTCATCTCACACATTCTTAGGGCCTGTAAAAGTATTACTCCGCATTTTGAAAGATTTTGCGGCCGAACAAAGATTAAAAATTTCACCGCGAAGTCGCAACCCACCACAAGCATGTGGGCTTAGGGCACCAAGAAATGCTTAAAAAATCGT
>CAIWAX010000284.1 GCA_903910795.1 uncultured Anaerolineae bacterium | reverse complement strand
GAACTTATGGGTACTTTCCATACCGAACTTATGGGTACTTTCCATACCGAACTTATGGGTACTTTCCATACCGAACTTATGGGTACTTTCCATACAAGCCCGTAATCCTGTACATCCCTCAATCCTTCTAATCAAGGTCAAGACATTAAAAAAATATTTCTACCAGGCCTTTCTTGCCGACAGTTGAATGCTGTAAACGGGAATCCCTTCAGAAGTGCCTGCGCTGGTGCTGCGCCGCACAGAGATATCCTCGAAACCCGCCTGTTTGACCAGCTCCACATATTCCTGTTCAGGCAGCGCGCCCGAGATGCACTCGGCCCAACCCGTGGCGGATATGCGCGCGGCTGGCAAAATGGCGCTGCCAAAGACCATATCGTTGACCTCCAACCGCCCGCCGGGTTTCAGGACTCGATAGGCTTCGCCAAAGACCCTGGCTTTATCCTCGGTCAGATTGATGACGCAATTTGAGATCACCACATCCACCGTGCTGGCCGGCACAGGCATTTTCTCGGCATAGCCATGCTTGAATTTCACGTTATCAAACCCGCCCTTTTTCGCCGCGCGGCGCGCGCGTTGCAGCATGGCCGGGGTCATGTCAATCCCGATCACCTGACCGGTCTTGCCAACCCGTTTAGCCGCGATAAAAGCATCCAACCCGCCGCCTGAGCCAATGTCCAGGACAGTTTCGCCTTCTTTTAAGCTGGCCATGGCCAGCGGGTTGCCGCAGCCCAGCGAAAAATCGGCCGCCTCCACGGGGATTTCGGCTTTGTCAAGCGGGGTGTAGCCGCCGTCCCAATTGACAGTTCCAATTTCATCCAGAGAGATCGTGCCGGGGGTGCAGCAGCCAGAGTCACAGCCGCAATCCGCACCCAGCGCCCGGGCAGCGTAACTGGCCTGAACCGAGTCACGGGCTACAATGCGCTTGGTGCCGGCCGCGACAAAGATGCTGATATCAGCTTCCACGCTTGCGGCGCAATCCTGTCCGGGCGCAGGCGTGGCGTTACATTCGGCCTGGCAGGTTTCGCCGGTGCAATCCACGATAACGTTGACCAGACCGGCCTGCTCAAACCAGGCGCGCATCTGAGTGCGTTCAAAGCCCAGCCAGACATCCGCCATTTCGGTCTTGAGCCATTCATGGGTATGCGCATCCATATCCGTGATGACCAGCCTTCCGCCGGGGCGCAGGGTGCGCACCATTTCTTGAATGGCAGCCAAAGGGTCCGGGCAGTGGTGCAGGTACATATTGGCAAAGGCCGCATCCAGACTTGCATCCGGCAGGGGCAGCGAAAGCCCATCGGCTGTATGGAATTCCAGATTTTCGAACTGCGCCAGGTTCTGGCGGGCGACATCCAGCATGGCGGCCGAGCCATCCAGCAGGTGAACTTTTTCAACCAGGGGGGCCAGGCCGGCAGCCAGGAAACCTGTGCCAGCGCCTACATCCGCGACCGTCATTTTTGGGTGCAGATACGCCCTGGCGATGGCAGAATCACGTACGGCTTCCCGAAAGTAGCCAGTCCGCAGGGCATCCCATTGACCGGCAACTTCTTCAAAATAAGCAGCAGAGGGGTTGGTAGTTGTCATTTTTTTCTCCATTATCGCAAAAATACGATTTGTTTTGCCTGAAAAAACGCCGTTCCCGGCGTTCGTTTACGGCTGGATGAGGGCTTTTGGCAAAGCCGGCGCGCAGCATTCCGGCAGCCAGTTGCCGATCTGATCTTTCAGCCATTGGATGCCGTCAGTGTCGATGCAGTAACAGGTGGCGGGCCCTTCAATTTCGCCTTTGATCAGCCCGGCCTCGCGCAATACTTTCAAATGCTGGCTGACTGTGGATTGCGCCAATGGCAGCAGCCGCACAATATCATTTGTAATGCAGGTCTGGCTGGTGGCCAGATATTCCACGATCTGAAAACGGATCGGATTGCCAAGCGCTTTCAACATGCGCGCCAGGCGCTTTTGGTCAGTGGTCAATTTTTCGTCCATATCGTAATTTTACGATAAAGCTGTGATTTGTCAAGGGGAAAATATACCCCACGGACAGGGCCTTTTCTATTGAGGGTTGGCAGCCCATTCTTTAATCTTAATTTCAATTTGATCGCGCACCTGGCGAAATTTGGCAAGTTTTTCTTCATCTGTGCCTTCCAATGCTGCTGGATCTTCGAAAGACCAGTGTTCGCGCTTACTGATCCCTGGCCAGGTGCTCGGGCAATTTTTCTCTGCGTCATCGCATACTGTAATCAGGTATTGGAATAAGACCTTCCCCAAATAAACCCCTACTCCTTTCGATTTTTGGCCAGAGACATCAATCCCGGCTTCTTGCATAACCTTGATGGTAAGAGGATTCAGGCCTTTTGGCTCCAATCCGGCACTGTGCGCTTCAAATCGATCCTCGCCATATTTGCGTAAAAATGCTTCCGCCATCTGGCTGCGGGCTGAATTACCGGTACAAAGAAACAGAACACGTTGCATGGTTATTCTCCTTGAATATATTTTTTTCATTTTAGCTTGTTGGGCCGGTTGGCATGTTATGGTTTTGTTAAGGGACCTGTTTTGTGATCAAAAGCAACGAGATCCATGACGTTTATCATATTCGTTTTAGTGAATATGACGTACAATGTATTTATGGAAATGATTATAACCATTCCTCAAATTGCAGAACCCATCGCGAATACCCTGCAAGTGCTTGGCTCTCCCGCCCGGATTGCCATCTTGATTGCGATCGGGCGCGGTGAAGCCTGTGTTTGTCATCTGGAGGCAATTCTGGGTTGGCGCCAGTCTTATATTTCCCAGCATCTCATGGCGCTGCGCAAGGCTGAAATCCTGCAGGATCGCCGGGCAGGGCGGTATGTTTATTATCAGTTGAAGAATCAGGCTCTGCTTGCCTTGATTCAGGACGCTGCCGTGCTGAGCGGGCTGGACCCCAAGTTAGTGGAGCGACTGGCTAACCCGATGCCGGATGGTACTTGTGAATGTCCGTACTGTGCCCCAACTTTGATCCTGCCGGAACAAATTAAAACCGGCAGACAATAACATTTTTGGAGTTGTCGACTTGGAACTTATTCGTTCTGGGCTTCTATTTTTGGTGGCTGGTCTGTGTGAAATTGGTGGTGGGTACCTGATCTGGCTCTGGCTTCGAGAAAATGGGAGCATATGGCTGGGAGTTTTTGGCGGGTTGGTTTTGTTTTTATACGGCATTATCCCAACTCTACAGCCAGCGACTTTCAATTTTGGTCGCGTTTATGCTGCCTACGGCGGTGTATTTATTTTCCTGTCACTTTTGTGGGGCTGGCAGGTGGATCATAAAGTGCCTGACAGGTTTGAAATAATTGGGGCTTTTATTTGTTTGATTGGCGTGACAGTGATTATGTATTGGCCGCGCAGTTAAATTAATGTAGATATGACTCTTTATATTGTCCAAACTTGAAGGAGAAATAACATGGTTGCATCTACCAAGCCGACAACAGGTTGGGCAGAAGTGAACGAAAATGGCGATCTGGTCATCCCGAAGGATTTGGCTGTCCGCTATGGCTTGACCCCCGGTGCCAGACTCCGTTTGGATGAAGGTACAAATTTTATCCGGATGCACCGTCCCATCACGCACCTCACAAAAATCTACATTGAACCCACCACGGCCTGCAATCTCGACTGTATCACCTGTTTTCGCAATGCCTGGGATGAACCAAATGGCAGGATGAGCGAAGAAACCTTTGAAGCCATCCTGGAGAGTCTTCAGAAACTTGACCCCATTCCGAGCGTTTATTTTGGCGGGATTGGCGAACCGCTGTTTCATCCATCCACGCTGAAATGGATCAAGAGAATCAAGGCGCTGGGTGTCAAAGTGGAAATGATCACCAACGCCACCATGCTGACAGAGAAAATGGCCAGGCGCGTGATTGAGAGCGGTCTGGATGTACTGTGGGTTTCCCTGGATGGGGCCTCTTCCGACAGTTATGGCGATGTGCGCCTGGGTGCCGAGTTCCCCAAAGTAATGGAAAATCTGAGCCGCTTCAATTCAATGCGCACAGGTGGGCATTTTCCGCATCCCGAACTGGGCATCGCTTTTGTGGCGATGAAACGTAACATCAACGAACTGCCCAAAATTATCCACCTGGGCCGTGCCCTGCGGGTCAAGCATTTCTCGGTCAGCAACCTGCAGCCCGCCACCGATGAAATGCTCAGTGACCGCCTGTACAATGGCTCTCTGCGCGAAATTGCTTATATGAATTCGGCCAGCACTCCCAGCTTGAGTCTTCCGAAAATGGATTTCACTGGAGAAACCCGCGAGGCGTTGTTTGATGCCTTCACCAGCGGCTGCAATGTTAATTTTGCCGGAAACAACTGGGGCGGCGCCAGCGATGTATGCAATTTTGTGGAAAGCGGCACCATGTCGATTGCCTGGAACGGTGACACCTCTCCTTGCTGGCCGTTAATGCATACACACGATACTTTTCTGCACAATAAACCGCACCGCAACCATAAGCATATTATCGGCAACGTGCGTGAGCGTTCTCTGGAAGATCTATGGCTTGATCCGGGGTATGTGGCCTATCGGGAGCGGCTGCACAATTTCGTTTTTGCCCCTTGCACCTTTTGCGGTGGCTGCGAACTGTCCGAATCCAATCAGGAGGATTGCTTTTCCAATCCGGCGCCAGCCTGCGGCGTCTGCCTGTGGGCTCAAGGAGTGATTCAATGTCCGTGAAAAAGGTTTTATTTCTTTGCACGGGAAACTCCTGCCGTTCACAGATGGCGGAAGCGCTTGTCAACGCCCGCCTGAGCGCCACCTGGGAAGCCTTCAGCGCCGGGACCAAACCAGCTGGTTATGTTCATGCCAAGGCGATTGCCGCTCTGGCGGAAATCGGGATCGCACATCAGGGGCGCTCGAAGCTGGCGGACGAATTCAAAGCTGTGGATTTTGATCTGGTGGTGACGGTCTGCGATTCGGCTGCTGAGGAATGCCCGCTCTGGCTGGGAAAAGGCAAACGCCTGCACCATAGTTTTCCTGACCCTGCCAAAACAGATGATATGAATGATTTTCGCGCTGTGCGCGATGCAATTGAGCAAGCAATTCCCCAAATTCTCTCTACACAAGTTTAATTGGAGGCAATATGACAGAAAAAAATGGCACAACCAAAAAACTCTCCTTCCTCGATAGCTATCTAACGCTCTGGATTTTCCTGGCGATGGCGATCGGCGTTGGTCTCGGCTTTTTGTTCCCCGCCACCGTTCAGGCGATCAATACGGCTGTCTCGGTTGGAACTACCAGCATCCCGATTGCGATTGGGCTGATCTTGATGATGTACGCGCCGCTGGCCCGGGTTCATTATGATGAACTGGGTGAGGTATTCCGGAATTGGAAAATATTGGGTTTGGCCTTTATCCAGAACTGGATTATTGCCCCTGCGCTGATGTTCCTGCTGGCGATCACGTTGATGCGTGACCGTCCGGAATACATGGTCGGGTTGATGTTGATCGGGATCGCGCCTTGTATTGCGATGGTGATTGTCTGGAATCAACTCGCAGGCGGAGACAGCGAATATGCCGCCGGGTTGGTTGCCTTCAATAGCATCATGCAGGTCTTGTTTTACAGTGTTTATGCCTGGCTATTCATCACGGTTCTGCCCCCTTATTTTGGCCTGAGCGGAAAGCTTGTGACCATTACCATCGGTCAAATTGCCCAAACGGTTTTCTTATACCTGGGAATTCCTGCCATCGCTGGTTTTCTGACCAATTTGGTTTTGACGCGTGTGAAGG
>CAIWAX010000283.1 GCA_903910795.1 uncultured Anaerolineae bacterium | reverse complement strand
GCCGGTTGAAATCAAGTCCGGTAAAACCATGTCCACAACCTATTTTGATAACCTCAAATATTGGTATAGCCTGGCTGGAACGTCTTCTGAACAAGGCGCGGTTGTATATGGAGGCGATCAAACCATGCAAACCAGTTCCGGCACACTGGTCAGTTGGCGGCAATTGGATCGTATCCGTTGACGCCCCTTCGCTGAGCGATCCCCCCATAAAATAAACAGTCAAGCTTAATGACATATCCGGGACAGCCCCCGGATATGTTTGTATAGTATCGGCTGGCAGGGATTCCTGCCAGCCGATTTCTTTTTGAAAGGAGTGACGCTTATGCTTCAAACTCTGGTTCGTTTTGTACGCGAAGAGGAAGGACAGGACTTTGCCGAATACGCCCTGATCCTGGGCGCGGTCGGTGTGGAGGCGATTGCTGTCATCGCGCAATATAAGACCGAACAAGCCGTATTCGCTCTGGCCAGTTGCAGGGCTGATTGGCATGCTGCTGGCGCTGAGCTCTGCCAGCCTGACCGACCACCGACCGCAGGCGCTACGCCGGATCGGGCAAACCTTTGACCAGATCGTCGCTCAAAATCATGAAAGCGATGACAAATAAATATATTTTGAGGAGATGAAAAAATACGAACTATTACTTGCAGTACTTGTTGTCGGTGCGGTGATTTTCTTTGGCGCCGGGCGCTGGATGGGATTCGTGAACAGGCAGCCTTATGGGCCATGCAGGATTTGCGCCTGAAGCGTGAGAAGTTGGCGCGGGAGGTGAAGGTGGACAACCCGCTGGTCTGGCTCAACAAGGTCGTGGCGAAAGTGTATGGTGAATCGTTGGGGTTGACGGTGGTTGATTTCTTTGATAGCCCCCAGGCGCTGGTCTGTGAAAGTAACGACGGACGGCGGGTATTGTTTTCGCCGGCATCACCGGATGATATCCGCCGCTTGAAAAAGGCGCACAAGAACAAGCTATCCCGTGTTGGTAATGCTCATCCGCTGACAGATTTGCCACGCAGTACAGAGCGGGTGGAAATCTCCATATTAAATGGAGGTATCCTGTTTGATCTTGAACTTCCGCTCGCATGGAAAATATTTAAGGGATCGGATATGGATCAACCCGTGGACAAGTTATAGATGTATTTATACCTTTGAAGGTAGGCCAAAAGGTATTTAACTCAAGCCGCTACCTTGCATCAATAATAAGAAATGTTACTCTGAAGGTGCGTGCTCTCAGCGACTAAAAGGTCCCACTTTACAAAATGAACATTTCCTTCAACGGAAAAATAAAAAAGGACTTCGACGCGAAATTTTTCGCATCGAAGTCCTTGGAGTGTCAAATTCATTTTCTTTTTTTAACTAACGCGAAATCCGGAAACAAAGATACCTGTTCTCATGGTAACCAAATTAGTTACCTTTGTGAAACATTTAACTAGCCTTTACATGTTCTTTACATAAGAGCGATATCCTATATAAAGTAACTTGGATAGAAAATAAAGGCCAGGTCATCAAATTCAAGGAGAATATCAAAATGAAAAAAATATTGGTGGTTGTATCCGTGGTAATGGTTGCGCTTGTAATTTTTGGTGCCGGCTTCGTTTTTGCCCAATCCAACACTGCCCAGGCGGCTGGATTAACACCGGCGGGCTATGGTCCCGGTGGAATGGCAGGCGGACGTGGTGGCATGATGGGCGGCGGGCAGATGCATGAATATGTTGAGCAGGCGCTAGCTGACAAACTTGGCATGACGAAGACCGATGTTGAGACCGCTATAGATGGCGGCAAGACGATGTATCAGCTCGCTATTGATAAAGGCACCAAGGAAGCAGATGTTACCGCACTGCTGACTGAAGTACATAAAAGTGCATTTGCCAAAGCTGTGAGCGATGGTGTTATGACCCAGTCGCAGGCAGATACGATGCTGCAAAACATGACTGCAAACGGGTTCAATTTCGCAAATTCCCCGATGCGAAACGGTACAGGTCGCGGTATGCAAGGCGGCAGGGGTCGGGGTAGCATGGGAGCTGGTTGGAACCAGCAATCAACAACCACTCCGTAATTTAGCAATAATTGCGTAGTTAACAAGAGAAACTGGCAGATTGAACTGCCAGTTTCTCTTTTATTTTCCACATGGCGTACTGAATATATATCGGTATAATTGAGTTTGTAACATTTTATGCATATATGCATCTAATTCGTACAATAATAATTGTCATTAAATTTTTTGTTATTGATGATTCGAGAATAAAGGCCGTAGCAGGATAACCCGCAATTTGGTGTGCTCGATCTCCAGTTAATTTAACAAGCCGGATTGGTTTGTTTCAATTCAAGGTTTTTATCATTCAAAGGAGAAAATATGGCAAGAATTGTTGTGGTTGGAGCCGGCTTTGCCGGCCACACTGCTGCGCTGTACCTTGGAAGTAAACTGGGAAAATCGCATGAGGTAACGGTTGTCAGTAACCGTGATGTGTTTGGTTATGTACCCTCGTGGGTCTGGGTAGGCGTTGGACATATCAAACCCGAGCAAACCATCTTTAAACTGAAACCTGTTTATGATCGCATGAACATCAAATTCGTCCATGCCGCGGTCAAAGAGGTTCATCCAGATGCAGGTGACCAGTATATTATGGGGGAAGTGGTCGGTTCCGGTCAACGCGTGCGTGTTGATTATGACTACCTGGTGATGGCGCCCGGCCCCAAGCTTAATTTTGAAGGTACACCTGGGCTGGGTCCGGATAAAGGCTTCACCCAATCCATCTGCTCTCTGCCGCACGCCGAAAAAACCCGGGATACATATCTGGCTGCTGTAGAGCGCATGAAGAAGGGTGAAAAACTTAAGTTTGTGATTGGAACTGGGCACCCCGGAGCAACCTGCCAGGGCGCGGCATTTGAATATTTGATTAACGTTCACAAGGACTTGATCAAGAAAGGTGTACGCGACCGAGCTGAACTGCTCTGGCTATCCAATGAAGCCAGCGTTGGCGATTTTGGCGTACGTGGCGTCCAGGTAAAAAAGGATGGTGCGTTGCTTGACAGCCATGAGTTCATTGAGGCGGTCTTCAAGGATTATGGAATTAAATGGCAGGTGCAAACTGGTGTGACAAAAGTAGAAGAAGGGAAAATCTACTGGGAGAATTACGAAGGTGAGCAGGGCACGACCGACTTCGACTTCTCCATGCTCATCCCACAGTTCAAGGGTCAACCGATGAAATACGTTGGCAAGGAAGGCGAGGATGTTTCTTCCAAGGTGGTCAACGCGGCCGGGTTTGTGTTGGTAGACGGCACATACGGTCTTTCATACGGGGACCTCAAGAATAACCCGGATGCCTGGCCCTCCACTTATCAGAACCCCAATTACAAAAACATTTTTGCGGCTGGCATCGCCTTTGCGCCTCCCGGGCCGATCTCGGTGCCGTTTACCAATAAAAATGGGTTGTCGATTTCCGCCGCACCACCGCGCACCGGTATGGTCAGCGGCATTATCGGCCGCGTCGTAGCGCTCAATATCGTGGATTTGATTACCAAGGGGCATATGACGCACTCCGAGCGTATGTCTGAGATGGTGGCAGCTTGCATCGCTTCGATGGGCGATTCTTTATGGGATGGCAGCGCAGTTACGATTGTGATGCATCCTGTCGTTCCGGATTTGAAAAAATTCCCCACGGGATCTGGCCGCGACCTGTTTGTCAATCACATGGAGATGGGCGTGGCGGGCGCATGGATGAAATTCATGCTTCACTATACATTTATCTGGAAATTCAAAGCCCTGCCAGGCTGGCAGATCATTCCCGAATAAAACGAGAATAAGGAGACTGACATGCAAATCACACCGAGAGATAAATTTTGGATGGAATTCAAACCCTATCAACTCTGGCGTTTCATTGTGCTGAACATCAAGATCCTGAGAGCCGTTGATCACAGCAAGCGTTCTTAATACAAAAAGTTCAGCCATTGTGAAAACTTGGGGATGAACATTTCCTACGAGGGGAAAACAAAAAAGGGCTTTGATGCGATCGATTTCGCGTCAAGGCCCTTTGAATGTATGAAAAACAATATAAACGAAAATAATTCGCTTGTTTTGTCTTGTTAATATTTACTTCAGTTTCCACGCATCTTTTTGGAAATATCCTGATAATGCGATAGCTCCACTTGAAATTCAAGCAATAGATGGAGTTTCAACAAGAAGTTCATCCAGGGTTGAAAGATTTTCAGCATACTTCTTATCGGTAAGAACTGGACATTCCGAAAGTTTCCTTTGAGAAACCACTAACTTTAGCGCAAATGAGTAGCAGGTTGGTTCCCCGCACTCCCGGCAGTTCTTGTGTGGAAGTAATTTGTAAATCCCCATAGGTGTCGGTCTGGGTTGGGTTGTATAGCTTGGGGTGATTTCGGACCGTCGTTCCCAGATTTCGTTGACGAGATCTATTAAAACTGTAATATCCTTCTCTGCTCCATCACGGTCTTCCAGATTGCCAGTGGTTATTTCAAATGCGTGAAAAGCAATGTTGTGTTTTCCATTTTTCCAGGTCAAGGCTTTTGCTTCGGGAAAATATCTGGCACCATGCAAAGCAGCGTTGAGATAAGGTAAAAGATCGCTTATATCCACTGTCAGTTTTGCCCGGGATGCAAAGCGTTCTGTACCAGGATCGCAGGGTGGCGTAAATATTTCCAACTCATATTCTTCGATCAGCATTTTGCCTCTTTTTCTTATCAAAGATAGAAAAAATTGATTGGTGAATTCAATACCTTCGCCAATTACTGGCTTGAAACCGGCTGTAAAGCCGGATGAATAGCGCCCAAACGGGCAATTTGCTGAAAAATCTCTGCCAATAAAATGGC
>CAIWAX010000282.1 GCA_903910795.1 uncultured Anaerolineae bacterium | reverse complement strand
CGCGTCACCCCGCGCTGGATGGGCGTAACGGATGGCCCGGTGCGGGTCGTTTCGACCAACGGTGTGCCGATCTTCACCAGCGAACGGGTTTTCACCTACCCCAGCAGCGTTTTCAACGAGATGATGGGCTTCCCGCTCAACCAGATGTCAACAGAGTACTGGTTCCCGTATTATGACAGCATCAACATGAGCAACGACATTCTGGTTAGCAGACCGTAAATAAGAGCGACTGCTTTCAATTTTGACGCTGCCGCAAAAGCCATCGAACACGGCACAGAGATACACGGAGATTTCACAGAGAAAAACAATTTTTAAAACTCTGTGAAATCTCCGCGACTTCTCTGTGCTCTGCGTGTAAAGACCCAAAAATTTACACGCAGATACATTCCAAAGGCCGTCGAAGAACTGGGGCTGGTATTGCTGCTTTACATGAAAACACATGACAAATGTCACTTGGAAATCTTTATTGCCCGAGTAAGATTAATTCCAGGTAAGAAGGCGTACTGGGTCTGGCTGGATGATTTCAAGCGGGTTAAGAGTCCAGGTTCTGGAAATTTCAGGGGGTTGTTTAAAGGGTCTTCGTTCCTCTGAAAAAGTGCTTTGCTCAGTTGGTTGTGTTCAAACTTTTATAAATTTATCGTTTTGGGGAGATTTTGCCATGCTGCTTAAAAACCGTTCGTTCACCCGAAAAGCCTTCGCGCTGCTGGTGGTTTTATCCGTATTGCTGTCCAACCTGGGGGCACTTAACATCCAGGCTGCACAAGCCAGAGGCAAGGCGCCGGGCGCCACACCCACCCCGGCCATCACTGCGCAGCCTACAGACACCCCAACCGGACTGCCTGCGCCGGAATCAACTGCCACAACCCAGCCAACAGATATCCCAACCCTGGCGCCCACCGGCACTGTGCAGCCAACGGATATTCCCACCCTCGAGCCAACCCAACCGGCGGCTCCTGCCGGTGCGCCGGAGGGTATGCGGCAGAGTTATCCCTTTAACCCGAACGGACAGTACCGCCCAGGGGCAGCCACTGAGCAGACTTTTCTGCCAGGGAAATTCCCATCCGGCCCCCGGGCCTTTAAAGGCGGCCCACAATCTGCGCTGAATCCAAACCCATTGAGCCTGGCGCTTGGAGCGGTGGGGTTGAGCTACAGTTACGCCCAAACCTTCGGGGTTTCCGAAATACCCTACTTTTCGGACACCGCCCACATCAACTATCCCTGGGGGATCGCCACCAGCGGCACCAATGTTCTGATTGGCGAAGAACTAGGTCGCCGAATTCTGAAGTATACCAACGCCGGGGTATATGTCAGCAGCATTGGAACAGCCGGGACATCCTACAACAAAGGTGAGGCGTGGGAAGTATATAGCATGGCGGTGGACAGCAGCGGCCAGACCTGGATTACGGCTGGCGGCAACCGCAGTGTGTATATTTTCGACTCTTCCAACAAGTATGTCAAGGAGTTCCAAAACGGCACTTTTTCTAACCCGGCCGGGATCGCCTTTGACGCCTCCGGCAATGTTTACATCAGCGATGGCGGCGCCTGGTGGAGCGATGATATTGGCAACCAGCGCGTGCTGATCTACAACAGTTCCGGCACCTTGCTCAGCCAGATTGGCACAACCGGCGTATCCGGCTCGGATAATGCTCATTTCCATGGCCCACAGCACATCGCTATCTATGGTACCAGTCTGTATGTGGCCGATAGCGGCAATGCTCGAGTTCAAATTTTTACGATCTCAAACCCCTCCGCGCCGGTTTATGCGGCTACCATCGGTGTGACGGGTGTCACCGGCAATAACAACAGCCATTTTGATCACCCCAGCGGGGTGGCAGTCAATTCCGGTCACATTTATGTAGCAGACCGCTGGAACGACCGGGTGCAGGTTTTTGCGCGCAACAACCGCGCCTACCAGGCCACCCTCGGCACCGGCTGGGGCACGGCCAACAACCAGTTCGAAAGTCCATCGGATGTGGCGGTCGATACGAGCAGCAACATCTTTGTGGCAGATTTCTATAATGCACGTGTACAGGAATTCAACAGCAGCTATGTTTATCAGCGCACTTATGGCACAACCGGTGTGCCATATCTAACCGATAACAATCACTATAATTTCCCTAACGGTGTGGCGATCGCGGCGGATGGCAGCATGTACGTCAGCGAAGAGAATGGACAGCGATTGATCAAACGGAATGCGGATGGCAGCGTGGCCTGGGCAATTGGAGAGGCCGGGGCCAGATTTCCGAATTGGCCTACCGACAATGCCCATTGGCAAAACCCGGCCGATATCGCCCTGAATGCCGCCGGGCAGATCTATGTCGCTGATCAATATGATGCCCGCGTGCAGATCTTTAATCCGAATGGAACCTACGCCGCCACCCTGGGCGGCGGCAGCGGCAGCGATGATAGCTACGTGTTTTCAAATCCCGCCGGTTTGAAAATAGACAAGAACGGCTACATTTATGTGACGGACTCCGACCGACAACGCGTCCAGATCTACAACTCCTCGCTCAACTATGTCGCCAGCCTGGGCGTCACCGATACCTCCGGCTCGGACAATGCCCATTTCAACAGTCCTACGGGTGTGGCGGTCGACAGCAACGGCAACATATACGTGGCCGACAGCGACAACTACCGCGTGCAGGTCTTCAATTCCAGCCGCGTGT
>CAIWAX010000281.1 GCA_903910795.1 uncultured Anaerolineae bacterium | reverse complement strand
TTAGTAGTTTACAGCTCGAGGAAGGGTCTTCGCGTTTTCAATCCACGCAACCACCTGCTTCTCACTGGGCAATTGGCGGACAAGTTTCTTTTCTTCATTGACTTCCGCCATTTTCTTAGTGAGATTCTCGGCATTGCGCCCAGCGAGTTCCACAACAGTATCTACGCCGGCAGCCTCAAGCAAATCGCTGTATTCTGAACCGATACCTTTTACGCGAAATAAATCGGCCCGGTTAACCCATTTCAGGATATAAGTATCGCTGATACCCGTCTTGCTGGCAAGCTCCTTGCGGCCCTTGGGGGTGCTGCCTGCTTCCAAAAGACTTTCTATACTGGGCACGCCCGCTTCTTCGAGCTTCTTCGCATTTGCTGGCCCAATTCCTTCAATTTCTGCTACCTTCATAATAGCCTCCTAAGATTTAAAAAAATAACCAGGTAATCATACTTGCCAAATAATTATATACGAAAAAAATTAGAATGGAATTAGGATAATTTTTACCCACACAAACTTGTAAACACCCGCCGGGTTGTTGTTTGACAAAAAACCTTAATGTGCTATACTCCAAAAGGTTTGAGAAGACTTATCCTGCCTCAGGGCAGTTAAATAATACGAATCAGTTAAAAGCTGTCTTTTCGACCCCGGCATATGCAGGGGTATTTTTATAATTTCTCTAAAAGCCAACCGCCAAGAGCGGATAAAAAATCCATTTAAAAGAGGTATTTCATTTTCATGAGTAATAAACTAAAAATTATTCCCCTGGGGGGGTTTGGGGAAGTGGGCAAGAACATGTTGGCCTACGAATTCGACAAGCATATCCTGATTGTCGATGCAGGTATGATGTTCCCGGATAACGACATGATTGGGGTTGATTACATCATCCCTGACTTTGAGTATTTATACAATAAAAGTCATCAGGTTGACGGTATCATCATCACCCATGGTCATGAGGACCATATTGGCGCCATCCAGCATGTACTTTCCCGCATCCCTGCCCCGGTCTTTGGGACAAATCTAACACTCGGGTTGGTGGAAGTGAAACTGGCCCGCAATGGCATGGCTTCCAAAGCCGACTTACGTCCGGTCCAGGCCGGCGAAACAGTGCGGATTGGGCCGTTCACTGTAGAATTCTTTCACGTCAGCCACAGTATCCCAGACGCTGTCGGCCTGGGGATCACGACCAAAGCCGGGTTGGTGGTTCATACCGGTGATTATAAATTTGACCACACCCCGGTGGATAACTGGCCGACTGATTTTGCCAAACTTGCCGAGCTATCCACGCGCGGCGTTGATTTGCTATTAAGCGACTCTACCAATGCTGAACGACCCGGATGGACGCCGTCTGAACGTGTCATCGGCCCGGCCTTCGATGAAGCGATTAAAAATGCGCCCGGGCGTGCGATCATTGCCACCTTCGCCTCGCTCATTTCCCGCATGCAGCAAGTCGCCGATGCCACCATCAAAAACCACCGCAAACTGGCATTCGTTGGCATGAGCATGGTTGATAACGCGAAAATGGCTCGCAAGTTGGGTTATCTCTTGATTCCTGATGATTCGCTTGTTTCCATTGATGTGGCTCTCAACCTGCCCCCCGAGCAAGTGGTGTTGATGTGTACCGGCTCACAAGGCGAACCTTCCTCCATCATCGGCCGGCTCTCCGCCGGAACAAACCGCCAATTCGATTTGCTCCCCAATGACACGGTGGTGTTGTCTGCGCATTCGATCCCCGGGAACGAAGAGGCGGTCAGCAAAACCATCAACCGCATGCTGCGAATTGGCGCAAATGTCATCTACGGCGCCATCGCTCCTGTGCATGTTTCCGGGCATGCCAGCCAGGAAGAACAAAAGTTGATGCTAAACCTGGTTCGCCCTAAATATTTTATGCCGATGCACGGTGAACTGCGCCAACTGCGCAGACACGCCGCGCTGGCGATGGAAATCGGAATTCCGAAAGACAAGATCATCGTTGTTGAAAATGGTCAGATCGTGGAATTGGAAGACGGCAAATTAAAAATTGGCGAGCGCATCCCTGGCGGCTATGTAATTGTGGAAGGCAGCAGCATTGGCGATGCCGACCCGGATGTGATGCGCGAGCGCGAGCAGTTGGCCCGCTCTGGCATCTTCATCGTCAACCTGAGCATCGATAAATCCTCAAACCGCTTGCTGGATGATCCCGAAATCCTGACCCGCGGTTTCATTTCGACCGATGAAGCCACCACGCTCATTCCCGCCGTTCGGAAACGGGTGGTGGATGTGATCCACGGCGGCGGCATGAGCGTGGAGAGGGACATTGTGGATGTTGTGCGCACTTTCCTTTTCAACGAAACCAAACGCCGGCCAATGGTTTTCGTGACCATGACAAAAGTTTAATAAAAAAACTCCCCGCATCTGATAAGAGATGCGGGGAGTTTTTTATCCACGTACAACCCAGGGCCTTGAATGAAATTCGTAACCACTTGCGGGGCAGCCCATCGAATTTTAGTTATTTGACTATTTATTTTTCCTGATACCACAACCGGGTATGCAGTTACTGAAATTCCGAGATTTTTGCGGCGATGGCCCTATCCACTTTCCCCATCGGGTATTTTTCAATATCCGCAATTGGAATCCATTGCAGGGCCGGGCTCGCGGGAACCTCCAGGGCTTGACACTGCCAGGCATACTCTGTCAGCGTGAAATGGGTGTACGCATGGCGGACTTCCACGAAAAAACTGATCGGTTTGATCACAATCGAATAATCCCGATCGATGCCTTCAACCAATTCACCCGCCGAGTTGGCAGCCGCCTGCGCGGAGGGAAATTCCCACATGCCGCCCAGCAGTCCTTTTGAAGGTCGCAAAGACAACAAAACGTTCCCAGCCTGGCGGATCACCGCCGCCAGCTTATTGCGGTGCGGAACAGGCTTTTTGGGTTTTAAGACCGGGCGGCTTTCGGGGTCAGAGCGCGCTTTACACATATTCATAAGCGGGCAGATCAAGCAAAGAGGTTTTTGCGGGAGGCAAACTGCCGAGCCCAAATCCATCAGCGCCTGGTTGTAATCACCAGCCCGGCCCGGCGGAATCTGCTCCTGGGCCAGGCTCCACAATGTTTCCTCACCCGCCGGAGAATCAGCCGGGGTGGAAACATCATAAACCCGGGCAAAGACCCTGCGCAGATTGCCGTCCAGTGTGGCGACATCCTGATTGAAAGCAATCGAAGCGATGGCCGCGGCCGTGTATCTGCCAATCCCGGGCAGTTTTCTCAACAGCCGGGTTTCCTCTGGGATTTGTCCGCCGAATTGATCCACCACCATTTGGGCGGCTTTATGAAGATTGCGAACCCGGCTGTAATATCCAAGCCCTTCCCAGGCTGAGAGGACGGTTTGCTCCGAAGCTTCAGCCAGGGCAGCGACTGTGGGGAATTTCTTCATCCAATGGTCAAAATACGGGATGACCGTTTCGACCCTGGTCTGCTGCAGCATGATTTCTGAAACCCAGATGGCATAAGGATCAGGATGCCCGCGCCAGGGCAGCACGCGGGCATTTTTTTCATACCAGGCAAGCATGAGATCAGATAATTCCGGCATACGATGCTTCAGGGGCGGCCAGTTGGCCGCCCCTGATTTTCCTTAGAATTGAAAGCCGCCTTTGGCGGGCACAACCTTTTGAGAAAAGTTTTTAACAAAGCTAAACAACTGTTCACGCAGATGCCCCCACTCAACCGAATTGAGAATGCGTTGAGCATCCGGCAGGTCTGGCGCCAGCATCGCCACCTGGATCTGGGGATATTCGCCATAGATGGTCGCCCAGGCTTCGGTTGGTTCCAAACCCAGGTGCTGCAAACCGGGAATAAATTCACCAATTACAAATTCAAAATATTCCTGCTCTTTTTCAGGGGAGATATCCCACGTCATAAGTAATTTTACTGGCATAAAAAAATCTCCTAACTACTGGCGATATCCAAAATAACCACTTTGGTTTCTTCTGGCAAACCAGAACGAGTGATTTTTAGAGATGGCACTGTTTCCTGAGAAGTCAGGCCCATTTCTTTTAAGAACTTTGAAAGTGGATCAAGGTCAAGCTTTGCAGATTGGCCGGCGTAGTGCATCGGGATGACAATGTTTGGTTCCAAAAGAGAAATAACTTCCGCCGCCTTGGAGGCGTTCAACCCATTTCCGCCGCCAACCGGCACCAGGGCCACATTCACAGTACCAAGCGCCTCAACTTCTGATTGAGAAGGCACCTGGCTCAGATCACCCAGGTGCGCGATGGTTAATCCATCAAAATCAAAAAGGAAAAGCGTATTGGATAACCTGCCGGCCCCTTTTTTATTATTCGAATCTGTTTGCACACCCGTAATAAAAACCCCGCCTGTTTCATATTCGCCCGGACCAGTCAATCTATGGTTGGCGCCTTTTACCACGCCGATAAAGTTATGCCCGGGAGCATCGTGGCTGACTGTAACGATATCTGCCCGCAACTTGAGTGGTTCATAACCAACTACATCACTATCAAATGGGTCTGTCACCACGGCAGCCATGCCGCGTTCAATAAACCGAAAACAAGAATGACCATACCAAACAATTTCCATTATTAATTTCTCCGCTTCCAATTATACTGCCTGGTGCTGTAAGGCTTATCAAAACATTATACTCGCAAGAAAACCCCGGGGAAGAAATCTCCCGCATCTCATATATATCTTTTACATTGCCTGCCAGCAGATGGCAGGATTTAACAAATATTACAAATGGGTGGAAACAAATAGGCAAATTCGTGCTACAGTATTAATAGAAAAGGTGGGACAAATCCGTATAATGTTTGAAAGGAGGCTCGAATGATCGCACCTGTGAAGCAACGCCTGTCAAAGATCCTGCTGGCCGATGATGGCACATTGAAAATGAATTCAGTTGTTCGATTTCTGGCCGATCTACCACACGACAGTGAAACAGCCATTACCGCGCTGCGTGTTTTTACACCTTTGGAAGGCTCAGAATTCTCCAGGGTGGAGGCGGAGGTGGAAAAAACAAAGAACCTGCTGGAAAGCCGCAATTTGCGCTTCCAAACGCAAATTCTCCAGGGTTATCCATCTGACATGCTCCACCAGTATGCTGGGGAAAACCCCCCGGATTTGATCGTCATGGGTGGAAAAGCGGCGGGCAGACTGGATGGTCTGCTGGGAAACGTGGCTTCCAGCATCGTTCACAATGGACGTTGGCCGGTCTTGATCGTGCGCGAACCCTACAACAGCCTTCAGCGTGTGCTGCTGGTAACAGATGGATCGCGCGCCAGCCGCCACACCTGCGACTATCTGGGCGCCTTCCCACTGCCACCCAGCGCGAGCATTGATGTACTGTATGTTGTCACGCCGGTCAGGGCTACCTATCCGGTCGAGCCTGCCGGTCTGGCCTTACCCATCCTGACCGCCGATGAAGAAGCCAGCATTAATCGGGACAACCTCCGCCACGGCCAGGAACTGCTGGAAAAAGCCAGGCTTGAGTTAGGTGAGGTGAATCCGATTAACCTTGTTATAAAGGTTGGCGACCCAATCGAAGAGATCATTTCATACATCAAATCAGAGAAGATCGATTTGCTGGTGTGCGGCTCACGCGGAACAGGCAACCTGACCGGTTGGCTGCTGGGCAGTATCTCGCGCGAGCTTGTTCAACAAGCCCCTTGTTCAGTTCTGGTGGTGCGCACACCCCCGGAAATCAAGCAATAAGAAGTAAGAAAATCCCCCGGAAATCCGGGGGATTTTCTTACTTCTGCGCATTTCCTGCGGCCAGCGGTCGGGTTCTCCAATCCATAATAATGAAAGGGATGTATAGCAGAAGACAGGTCGCCAGGGCGATGACTTCCAGCCAGGGGATGTACCAGGGCCAGGCTGGCAGCAAATCGATGATGGAAGCCATGGCGGGTTTTCCGTTGACCATCAGGTAATTGCTGCCAATGGCCAAGTTGATGAAAAACACAACCAGCATGTAAATATTTGCTATCGCAAATATGCGCACAATCGATTTCCAGGTTGGGCGGAAACCTTCCACCACGGTCATGTACACCCCGGCGCCCACCAGCAAACCATGCGACATGAAAGTCTGCAAGTAACGGAAATGCGGGAAGCCGTAAATACCAACGTCCGGGGTCAATAAGGCCTGCAATGCGCCGCCGATCCCGAGAAAGTAGACAAACTCATAAATGGAATAATTCTTGTAAATCAGCATAAAACCGGTCAACCAGATCAAGACACTGCACATGTGCAGCGGCAGCATGGTCTGGATGGTCCAGGTGCCGATGGCAAGATTCCACAAATGCCAGGCGCCTTCAGCCGACCAGATCAGGATAGCCAGCGTCCAGCGCGCTTTTTCACGGGTGGCCTCGCTGGAACCTTTGAAACGCGTCAGCCCAAAAATCACCAGCGCCACCACCAGCAGGGTGCCGAGATGCGCCGGCCCAAACAATACAAAACCAGGGCCAGTATAGTCTTTGACAAAATATTGTCCAAGATCCATAAACCTCCAATCTCCTGGCGGAATCAGCCGCTGCTCGCGCCGCCAACCCTTCCAACCAAAAATTTTACTGATTGTAATCGAAGATGGGCGCGGGTAATATCAAAATGAGAATTTCATCTGGCGAATGTCGCTCCTTGACGAAAGCCAACCATCGGGTACAATTGTAGAGTTATCCGGGGCGATGGCGGAATTGGCAGACGCAGCGGACTTAAAATCCGCCGGTAGAGATACTGTGTGGGTTCAACCCCCACTCGCCCCACTCATTTATAAAACTCCTTTCATCCGATGAAAGGAGTTTTGTGTTTAATGCCCAAAATGTAACGCAACGGATTTTTTCAAAGCAAGAAACTTTCCTTCCCATCCTGGTTGAATCGTTCCGGACTGATAGGAAGGCTGCGGGGCTTACACGGCGCAGTGTTGAGTTTTACAAAAATAAATTGTCTATGTTTTTGGCCTACTGTGAATCACAATCCATCACGGATGTTTCGCAGGTAACCACCGACTTCCTGAGAAAATATCTTTTGTTCCTGGCTGAAAGCCATAATCCCGGGGGTGTTCATGCGGTATTCCGCTCAATTCGCGCATTTATGCGTTGGATAGAATTTGATGACATCATTCCAGATTGGAAAGACCCAATCAAAAAAGTCAGGTCTCCCAAAGTGGACATCCCCCCATCAAAGGTATCTTGATACCGGAGCCAGAGTTACTGAGATACTGAACATGGATATCAAGGATACCAACCTCACCACCAGTGAAATCCTGATTCCGACCGGAAAGAGCAGAAAGCCGCGAGTCGTGTATTTTGGCCAAAAAACAAAGCAGGCCATCCGGACCTATTTACGCAGCCGTGAGGATGACAACCCGGCGCTGTTCGTGACAAATGACAGTGGAAGATTGACCTATGACGGCATGCGAGCAATTCTGACACGCCGCTCTGAACTGGCCGGGTTAACTGAGAGGCCCTCTGCGCATGATTTCAGGCGCACAATGGCGCTTGAATTTTTGCGGAATGGTGGGGATATATATTCGCTCCAACGGATTTTAGGACATGCCAGCACTGCGGTTTTGTGGCGGTACCTGGCTCAAACAGATGAAGATGGCAAGGCTGCACACCGTAAATTTTCGCCGGTGGATAGGTTAAAAAGGTAATACGATACCAACAATTCAACGAAAAGAGTGAATTTCTAGAATACGGATTATCGACAAGTATTTATTTAAGACGCCGTTTGGATTATTGCTTGCTCTGCCTGCTCCAGAGTGCATTGGATTTCAAATTCAAGCTCAGTCTGCTTTTTTAGCATTTTGGCTTTTCTTTGAACAAAATCAGAATTGAATACCTGGCGGCTTGTAAGCTTTAATTGTTTTGCTGTAAAAAGGAGCACATTTTCTGGCGACAAAGACGAAGCTACCGTACTGTCTAATCTCTCAGTAATTATTCGCAATAACTTTAAAAAATCGATGGTTTCTTTTTCTGTCAATGAATCAATATCTAAACTTGTAAAATCTAATTCCTCTACCGTACCCAGCCAATAAGCATTTAATGATGCCCCACAGCTAGAAATATGACTGGAAAACCATGGTACGAGCGAATCACCCAGGTGAATGAGGTGGTTGCGCCTTAACCGAATATATGTGAGGGTATCAATTAATTCTTGGTCGGGGATATTACAACCAGAAGCCTGTAATATATTAAAAAATTGTTTTTCGATTTGTTTATGTTTTAATGGCTTGTAGGATGCAGGAATAATTTGTTGTAGTAGGTTTAGTGAGGATGTATCAATATAATCTGAAACCACCTCATAACTTGTCGAAAAATAGGAACCAAATGTAAATACTCTGTTCCTACTTTGAAAATCAGGAATCTGTTTGACTCTCACATGTATTTTAGGAGAATAAGGGTTGGTGGCAAATACATCAGATGTAAAAAGGTCCGAGACAGCAGGAC
>CAIWAX010000280.1 GCA_903910795.1 uncultured Anaerolineae bacterium | reverse complement strand
GATCAACCCGCGCCGGAAAGCGTACACTGCCCCGTTGCGGTGGTATACCGCGGGTAAATCCTGGCGCAGCCGCCCGATTGGTTCGATTTCCAATGGAACCAGGCGTTCATTCTCCAGACGGTACATGCGTGCCGGGTGATGGTCAAGAACGCGGTAGACGCTCACCACTGAGTCCGCACCGGTCTGGCTCAATATTGCTATCGCCTCATCGATGTCTTCGGATGTTCGCATAGGGGCGGTGGGTTGCAGCAGCACGCCGTATTCGAATTTAATGGCAAGGTTTAATTCCAGCGTGGAAATAACATCTCTTACAACTGGCAGCATCGGAGTTTTATCGCCAGCCAATTCGGCTGGGCGCGGTAGAACCTGTGCGCCAAAAGACCGGGCAACACTCGCAATTTCATCATCTTCAGTCGAGACAACCAGGTGAGTCAGGCTGGCGCTTTTTTGTGCAGCCAGAATCGAATAGGCGATCAGCGGCAGACCAGCCACCGAACGGATGTTTTTGCGCAGGACACCTTTTGAGCCTCCACGCGCCGGAATGATGCCAAGACAGGTGGGTTTCATAGTTTAGTAGGTCAATCTTTTTTGAAATTTTAATGGCAGGGTGGCCAGTAATTCCGCAATTTGTATGCCAGCCTGGCCATTGCCATATAGCATGTCATTCTCAGGCCTTGTATTGTTGAGATGCTGGCGAATAGCGGCAGAAATTTCAGCGCGGTCATAGCTGACATCCAGAACATTTTTCCCGCGTTCCCGTCCGCCTTCGCGAGAACCGATATTAACGGCGGGAACCCCCAGGTAGGAGCATTCGCGAATTGCCACGCTTGAATTGCCCACTATACCTTTGCTGTTATACAGTAATCGCAGAAAATCTTCTGGGTGCATATTTTTGAAAAAATGAATATTTCGCGAATCATTCAATTCACGAAAGGCCCGGATACCTTTGGAAGTATCTTCGGACCCGGCATCCACATTTGGCCAAAACCAGAAAGTAGGCATGCCTACATCCTGGATGGCAAGCAGCGTTTCTGTGACGTGATGGCGGGCTTCTTTCATCTCGGTAGTGACCGGGTGCTGCATGACCACCAGGTAGCCCTTTTCGAGATCAAATTGGGTGCCAACCCCACCATATTTTTCGAACGGGTTGAAGTTCATGGCTGGAGCCTGCATGATCTGGGCTGCAATGTCGATGGAGGGGCAACCGGTCACAAATACAGTTCCCGGGTCCTCGCCCATGCGGATAACCCGTTCAGCGGCTTTTTTTGTGGCAACCAGGTGAAAATCCGCCAATTTTGTAATCGCATGCCGTACCTTTTCATCTATGGAGCCGGTGATTTCTCCTCCCTGAATGTGGGCAAGGGGGATATTCATATAAGCTGCGGCGATGGCGGTGGCGATGGTTTCGTACCGGTCAGCGATCGTGACAACCACATCGGGTTTGAGATTGTCAAAGACTGTTGACAATTCCATCAGGCCCAAACCAGTTGTTTTTGCGGATGTAACCAGGTTTTCACCTTCCAAGACCATATATACTTTGTCTGCGATCTCAAGGCCATCTTCTTTAATCACTTTGACTACATTGCCGAAACGATCCAGTAAGGCTGATGCAGCTACAACCAATTGCAGTTCCACATCCTGTCGGTCGCGTAATGCCAGAAGCGCAGTTCTTATTCTCGAATAACTTGGACGGGCTGTTACTACCACGCAAACTTTTCGCATATCGGAGGTTCTCCTGGCGTTATTCCAGATCATTTTCGTTTACAAAACCATCCATCGCCACATCTATGAGTAAGCGCTTTCCGAGTACAGTTTCAATTTTCCCGGCCGGGATGCCTGTGCCTGGTTTTTTTGCAGCCAGGTTTTCACGTGTCAGAATACTGCCCGCCTGCAGATCGGTTTTATAAAAAAGGCTTTTTGTGAATAATTCACGGATGGGTTTCAGGGCGGCGGCGTTTTCATCTTTGTCAATCGGGTTGGCAAGCATTTTTTCGATGAACCGGATGCCTTCGACGAGCTGTTTCAATTCAGAGCTTGTCACAGAAGCCGGCACATCTGGGCCAAACATCTGTCGGCTGAGCGTGACATGCACTTCCAGTGCCTGAATACCCAGGGTTACCCCAGCCAGACCGGGGTAAATTGTGCCCGAGTGATCCGAAAGGCCCACTGCACAGGCAAACCGCTCTCGAAACACCTGGATCATATTCAGTCCGATTTTTTCTGGCGGGCATGGGTAGGCGGTATGGCACTGCATTAATAAAAATGGCACTTTGGCCTGTTTGATTTTCTCAACGGCTGTGTCAATTTCTGCCATGGAACTCATCCCGCTCGATAAAAGGATTGGCAGCCTGGTTTTAAGAATTTTGTCAAACATGGACGTATTATTGACTTCACCTGAAGCCATTTTCCAAGCTGGCGTGCCAACTCGTTGTAATAAATCCACAGCTTCAAGCGAAAATGGCGAACTGAGGAATACCAGACCGCGTTGTTCCGCGTGTCGCGCCAGGCCTTGCCATTGGTCTTCGGTAAATTCCATCCGTTTCCAGTAATCGTAACGAGTCGCATCTTGATAGCTAAACTTTACCCGCCAGGGCTCGGCTGGCGTGCTCTCGGCTGAGGCAATGTGCGTTTGAAATTTGACTGCGTCTGCACCTGCTTCGGCAACTGCATCAAGGTGCGCATGTGCCATGCCCAGGCTCCCGTCATGTGCCTGGGCAATTTCACCAATGATGAAACAAGGATGGCCCGTTCCAATTGTTTTTTGAGCAATTCTCCATTCGGGTATACTCATTTGATTTTGTCCTTCAACCATGTTTTTTACCCGCTCCTCTCGCGATCCGAAACCTGTTCATTACATAGATTCGATGTAAAAGTACAAAACATATTTATGTCCGCCGTAATTATGTTTTGCCTCAGATGTCTGATGGAAATGAGCTTATGCTATCAGGTTGTGCCTCGCGGCGCCTATATTTTTTTCACTGGTTCCCAATGATAATCATCAAAGCGCACAAGCCCGCGGGCATCCGATGTCCAGAAAGTGTATTCTTCACCGTCCGAGCGGTGTTCGATTTCGAACAAGATCGCGTCATTGATTTGATCCTGTAAAATTGTTGTATGTACGTTCAGAACGCAAAAATATTTTCCGGGACGCAAGTAATTGGGTTTTAACCAAACAGATGATGAATAAATCCCGGGTTTCAATTCGACTTCATGTTTGGGATCGAGCACAGAGAAAACTGTCCGGCCATCTGAAGTCTGAATATTGAGAGTTAACTGTAGCCAGGAAATTGGTTTGTTGACCTTGAAATCGATCCGAATACAGACAGGTTGTTTCTCCTGAAAATTGGATGAAATCAGGCTGCCACCGTCCTCATCCAAAGATGAGAGCTGGATTTCTGAAAATTCCACCTCGCGTGGCAACACGCGGGCGCGCGGGTGCAGTAATAAATTTTCCTGCCCGGTTTCTATTTGTCTGGCTGTGACTGTATCGGTGTAGTGGCGGATCACTTCGCCGGTTGGGCCGAATTCGCGTAATTTACCACGTTCCACCCATATGCATGAACGAGTCAGCGAGGCAATGGCCGGCATATTATGACTTACAAATAAAACTGTGCGGCCCTCTTCGGCCACTTCCCCTAATTTTCCAAGGCATTTTTTTTGAAAGGATAAATCGCCGACTGCCAGGACTTCATCTACCAACAGAATATCTGGTTCGAGAAAAGCAGCCACTGAGAAGGCCAATCGCATGTACATGCCGCTGGAATAGCGTTTTACGGGCGTATCAATAAATTTTTCCACCTCCGCAAAACCGACAATATCATCGAATTTGCGGTCTATGGTTGCTTTGCTCATTCCCAAAATTGCGCCGTTTAGAAAAATATTTTCCCGGCCGCTCAATTCGCTGTGAAAGCCTGTGCCAACTTCGAGCAGGGAGCCAACCCGTCCATAAATGTCAGCTTGACCGGAGGTCGGTCGCGTAATCCGGGATAGGATTTTTAATAAGGTTGATTTTCCGGCACCATTATGACCAATAATTCCAACGCTTTCGCCTTTTGGAATGTCAAATGAAAGCCCATTTAACGCCCAAATGAATTGATCTTTGTTGTCCCGCGATTTCTTTGTAAATGGTGTCCGCAAGGCTGCCATAATGGCATCCCGTAAGGTGTCCTGGCGTCGTTGCAAGGCACTGATATGATAACGTTTTGAAAGTTCTCTGGCCTGGATCGCGATATTCGTCGACATGTGGCTGCCTAAATGACATCCGCGAATGAGCTTTCGGTGCGCTTGAAAAATACAAGGCCGCTGACAAGCAGTACCAATACCATCGCGATGGAAGTGATCACAGAAGTAATAGGTGGAAAGGTTGTGCCTAATAGCGCCCAGCGAAAGCCTTCAACGACCGCCACAATCGGGTTCAGGCTGTATACCCATTGCCAGAAGGATGAAAGGTTCTGGGTAACAGTGCTCATTGAATAAGCTACTGGCGAGCCATACATCCATAGCTGTACTACGAATGGCATTGCATAACCAATATCGCGATACCGTACGTGCATGGCGGAAGCCCACAAACCCACACCCAAGGCTGTTAAGAATGCCAGGAACAGAAAGAGCGGCAGTGTCAATAAGTGCCAGGTGGGTTGAATGCTGTAAAAAAACATCATTCCAATCAGGATCACAAAGGCAATGCTGAAGTCTACGATTGGTGCAATTGCGGCTGAAATTGGAATGATCAGGCGGGGAAAGTATATTTTTGAAATTAAATTCGAACTACTTACAAGACTTTGACCTGAGCGGTTGACAGAATTTGCGAAAAATTGCCATGGTAATAGAGCCGTATACGCGAAGACTGGATATGGGAATCCTTCGGATGAAACCTTTGCAAACCTGCTAAAAACGATGGTAAATATTACCATCGTCATAACAGGTTGAATGATGGCCCAGGTTGCGCCGATCAAGGTTTGTTTGTAAAGAACCTTGACATCCCTCCAAATTAAGAAGAAAAGTAACTCGCGGTATTCCCATATCTGATCCAACTCTAACGCATAAATTGGCGCGGACGGGCGGATTTTTATAACAACTGGGTGTTGAGTAGTTTCTGGATTAATGGACATTTTGAACTCAAAGGGAAATTTATTCGAAAAAATAGTATATCATATCTGTCTTTGCCGATTCTAAATTCCAGAATGTTATAAAATTGTTTACGTTTTCGGGAACTTCTGAATGGTTTGTTCGAAGAGATCGACCAGTTGCTGCGCACTGACTTCCATTTTGTACAAAGTTTCAAACACTTTCCTCCCATTTCGACCCAACTCAAAACGCATGGCCGGGTTTTCAAGGGCCTCCACTACCAGGTTGGCTAACTCGGCAGCGTTTGCACCGATCAGCGAGTTCTCGCGGTGTTTCAGAGCCGGAACGCCGGCGGTATTAGCGATGTGGGCGACGACGCAGCTCCCAGCAGAAAAAGAACTCAGAATGCGTGTCCTTGCCCCCAGGGTGGTGGTATTGGTAACCAGATAAACATCTGAAGATAGAAACTCATAATCGATATCCGGAACGTGCCCGCGGATCATGATTGCGGGATCCTGTTGTGTCAGGCGCTTTAATTCGGGAGGACAGTTGCTGGAATTGCCAACGAAATGAACTTCAAAGTTTCCCTTGCCCAATTTCTTTACCAATTGTGGGTAAATCTGGCGGACAAAAAAGATGACCGCGTACCGGTTTTCGGTATTTCCCAATTTCCCTACCCAAAGAATCTTGGCTCGTTCTTCCGGTTTTCTCGAAACCGCCTGTCGTTTTTGCTCCCATTCGGGGCCAATCGTATCGGGCAACGGTACAGGTGTGAAATAACATTTCATGCCCGTTAATGCTTCATAGCGCCCGGTTTGCTGTGGTATGACCGAGACCATCAATGCTGTTTTTTTTAATAATATTTTGAGATTGCGCGGATATGCCCAGACTCGTGGCAGTGTTTCAGAGCCGGAATAAAACAGCCGCCAGGGCCATTTCAATGTGGCGAGATTGAATCCAAAAGGATAGCCCCAAAAAATATCATATTCCCATCGTATTAGCTGTATAAGGTGCAGGGGATCTCCCAATTGGACAGCGATGGGCATTCTTTTCAAACCGCGCGTTGCACCCAGTCCGTCTTCTCCATAACAAAAAACCAGGTCTGCTTGAAGACCTTGAAGATAGGGGACAACCTGACCTGACACCTTTATTGCCGGAAAATTATCCTCCAATTGGTAGAAAATGCCTTTTTTCTTGTTTTGCCTGGGGAGCGAGAAGCTGACTATCTCTACTCCAAGTTTCCTCAACTCTTCTGCGGCCATCGGATAAATGGGGTTGTATTCCAGACAATTGAAATGAATCAATGTAACCCGATGTCCATTTTTGAGCAACAGTTGAATCAGGCTAAGATTGTATAGTGCGGCTCCCCCGGTTTGATTGTTGGGTATGAATTTGGGGGTGATAATGACATAATGCATGCTGGTTACCTCGCCATGCTGATAAGTGGCAAAACCTTCACTTCTATTATTTCTTCTGTTAAACCTGCTATGGAAATAAAAGGGCGCGTTTCGTTTGAGTTGAAAGCTAGGCCTCAATCTGGTAAAGTGAGTTTCCACAAACCACTTTCAGGAGAGAAACCATGATTCCAACTCACAAGGAATTATACAAGACGTTCACGCACAATTTGAGCATTTATTAGATT
>CAIWAX010000279.1 GCA_903910795.1 uncultured Anaerolineae bacterium | reverse complement strand
GCGGCTACCGTTATGCCTCAGAAATATTAAAAATGCTTCCGGAAAAACCCGATGCCATTTTATTGGCAGAGATTTTTCAGCAAATTGCCCGTTTGGGCGCTATTCATCCGGCTTTACAGCCGGTTTCAAGCCGAAGGTATTGAAGGATAATAATAATACTTTGAGTACATGTATCATAGCCCAATGGGGTTGGGACATGCGATTTTCCATCAAAGGTAGCCTTCCCACAGATCGTTATTAGTGATTGCTTACACTGTCCAAAGGTCGAGTTCATCATCCACCTGTTGCAAAGTGCGCAGTAGCATCCCTGCTGCCTGCCACCGTTCTCCACTCGTAATATCTGCATTTATCCCTTTGGCGAATAAGATGGCATCTTCGGTCCAACCACTGCGGGCAAACCCCAAATAATATACCTTCCACTTTCCATCTGGCGGCAGTACTGATCCGGTTTTTTCGATCAACTTAGTCAGTACGTCTTTATCAATTGGGTGACGATCCCATTTACATTCTCCCAAAATCAGCGTCTTGTCCATAAAATTTACGCCTGCCACATCAATTTGCGCCTCTCGATTCCAGATGCTGCCAACTTGGTCGGGCAGGAAAGGTACAACTTTGTGCCCACTGGAGCGCAGAAGCCATTCCCGGCATAATTCTTCCCAGGTGTGCGTGCCGATAAAATCCACCAGGTGCTTTTTGATTTCTTCCAAAGTCTGGTCGTCAACCCCCATCGCCAGTTGGGATTGCCGGCGTGAGAGAAACCGATAGTAAAAACGCAGGTAAGGATCGGTGATATGATGGCGTCCCTGGCGTGATGCTTCGCGCTCTGTTACAGGCAGTCGGCGTTCGATAAAACCTGTGCCAACCAGGGTACTGATATACATGGAGATGTGTTTGTCGGGCAAACCGGAAGCCGAGGCGATTTCTTTCGGGGTGCGATAGCCTTGTGCAATGGCACGCAAGATGGCCGCATAATTGTGGATTTCCGAAACAAAATCCTGCAGCAGGAGGCGAGGTTCGTCCTGCAACAGATTCGCGTCGGACAGCAGCTTTTCCCGAATATTTTTATCCAGACTCTGTTCGGGCTTAAACTTCTTCCAGTAAGCGGGCACCCCACCAAATATAGCATAGACTGCCACCCTCTCGTCCGCGCGATACTTCGGGAAGAAATTGCGGGTTTTGGAGAATGGCAGGGGTTGAAGCATTAACCGCGAGGTGGCCCGTCCATAGAGAGGCGCATGATAAGAAAGAACACCTCTTTCCATCATACCAACATGAGAACCGGAAATAACCAAAAAAACATTCGCGTTTTGCAGGTGCTGGTCCCAGGCGTTTTGCAGGATACCGGCGATTCCCGATTCCAGCATCATCAAATAAGTGAATTCATCTAGGATCAGGGCAAAGCGTTCATACTTTGCAATGCGCGCCACCTGCTCGAATGCAGTACCCCAAGTGCTGTAGCTAAAGTCACTGGGTGCAGGGCTACTGCTTTCGAAATTTAATAGGGCTTGTGAAAAAGACCGTAGCTGGTCTTTTGATGAAGTTGGCTCAGCTACCCAATAGAGCGCCCTTGGGTGTGTAGTTTCAATCCAATGGGAGACCAGGCGGGTTTTGCCTACCCGGCGTCTGCCGTACAGGATCAGCATGCTGGCCTGGTCAGATTCCCACTCGGTTTGTAAAATTTTCAGTTCGCGCTCTCGCCCGACAAATGAGGACTGGGAGATGGTTGTCATAGTTTTTCCTTCGAAATAAGATAATTCGAATTATACTATTTTTAATTATCTTATTCTAAAGAAGAAAATCGTAATTCACCTTTCTGCGCTATAGACATTAAGAAAAAGGAATTTACAAAACGAAAGGGATGTTTTACCCTTGTGACAGTTCGCCAAAACCAACACAAGGAAACATCCCCCCATGAGAATAACCTTTTTGAAAGAAACCGTCAAGCAATTACAAATTCGTT
>CAIWAX010000278.1 GCA_903910795.1 uncultured Anaerolineae bacterium | reverse complement strand
CGAGCAAAGTATGGATTTAACCCTTCACGCACAAAACGCACTTACACATTTACACATTTACACACTCCACACTATCTTCCACGCACCTGACACCTCATGAACCTAGCCACCCTCCCCAAGATCGACCTGCACCGCCACCTTGAAGGCTCCCTCCGCCTTCAAACCCTGCTTCAACTCGCCCAAAAAGCCTCCATCACCCTGCCCTCCCCTGGCAGCGCCGCCAGCCTTTCCCGGCTGGTCCAGATCCAACCCGACGAAACCCTGACCTTCGAAAACTTCCTCGCCAAGTTCAGCACCCTGCGCATGTTCTACCGCTCCCCCGAGGTCATCACGCGCGTCACCCGCGAAGCCATCCAGGACGCCGCCCGTGACCACATCCGCTACCTCGAACTGCGCTTCACCCCCGTCGCCCTCAGCCGCGCTGAAGGCTTCCCGATGGGCGACGTCATAGACTGGGTCTGCGAAGCGGCCAGCGCCAGCGCCAGTGAATTCGGCATCAACGTCCGCCTGATCGCCTCCATCAACCGCCACGAACCCATCGAACTCGCCGAACAGGTCGTTTCGCTTTCGCTCGAACGCCTGCCGCAGGGCATCGTCGGTCTCGATTTGGCTGGCAACGAAGCCCACTTCCCCGGTCTGTCCTTCGCCGACCTCTTTAAGGATGCCCGCCAGGCCGGCCTATCCATCAGCATCCACGCCGGGGAATGGGGCGGCCCCGAAAACATCCGCGCCGCCATCGAGAAATTCCACGCCGACCGCATTGGTCACGGCATCCGCATCCTCGAAGATCCCGCCACTCTGGCCCTGGCCCGCGAACGCCAGATTCCCTTTGAAGTCTGCCTGACCAGCAACTACCACACCGGCTCCGTTAGCGACCTCGCCCAACACCCGGCCCTGACCATGCTTGCCGCCGGGCTGAACGTGACCTTCAACAGCGACGACCCCTCCATCTCACAGATCACCCTGACAGACGAATACCGCGTCGCGCTCGAGATCCTGCACCTTCCCCCCGCCATCCTCAAAGAACGCATCCTGGCTGCCGCCCGCGCCGCCTTCCTGCCCCCACCCGAAAAACAAATCCTGCTCGACACATTTACCACCGCTCTCAACGCCGCCTGAACCATTCACCTCCGAAGGACCAAAGCGCTGCCGTGTCCCACACTCGCAGGATCATCTTGCTGACAATTTATTCCTCCAAATTCGATCCTCCCACTCAAAAACAGCCATGTATTAAGATAGAAATAGTAATATAATTTCCATTCATCAGTAACAAAGGATAACAAAGGCGCACCTTTGGATCTTTTGTGGGAGTGTTGTGATTCTCATCCACTACACAGTCACAAAACACACAAAGGTGTTTTTGATTGCGACACACAGCCAATGGAAAGTACCCATAAGTTCAGTAAGGAGCTGGTATGAAAAACGATTTCTTCAATTCACGCGCAACACTAAAAACAAGTCATGGCGACTATGTCATCTTCCGGCTCGACGCGCTGGAAAAAGCCGGGCTGGTCAAACTCGCCAAGCTGCCATTCTCCGTAAGGGTCATGCTCGAAGCCGCCTTGCGCCAATGCAACGATAACGAAATCAGGCAGGACGATGTGCGCAACATCGCCGCCTGGTCCCCCAAAGGCCAGCGGCCCGGCATCCCCTTCCTGCCGGCGCGTGTCGTCATGCAAGACTTCACCGGCGTTCCAGCGGTGGTTGACCTGGCCGCCATGCGCGCCGCCGTCGCCCGCCTGGGCGGCGACCCGAAAAAGATCAACCCGCTCGTGCCCGTTGATCTGGTCATCGACCATTCCGTCCAGGTCGATTTCTTCGCCACCGCCGATGCGCTCAACCGCAACGCCGAAATCGAATTCGAGCGCAACCGCGAACGCTACGAATTTCTAAAATGGGGTCAGCGAGCCTTCAAAAACTTCCGCGTCGTGCCGCCCATGACCGGCATCATCCACCAGGTCAACCTTGAATACCTCTCCGAGGTGGTCTTCACCCGCACTGAAGATGGCGAAACCTACGCCTTCCCCGATACCCTGGTTGGCACGGACTCGCACACCACCATGATCAACGGCCTGGGCGTGGTCGGCTGGGGCGTGGGCGGAATCGAAGCCGAAGCCGTCATGCTTGGCCAGCCCATGGACATGCTCCTGCCGGATGTGATCGGCTTTAAGTTGCACGGCAAACTCAAAGATGGCATTACCGCCACCGACCTGGTCTTGACCGTCACCCAGATGCTGCGCAAGAAAGGTGTTGTCGATAAGTTTGTGGAATTCTACGGCCCCGGCCTGGCGTCCATGTCCCTGACCGACCGCGCCACCATCGCCAACATGGCCCCGGAATACGGCGCAACCATGGGTTTCTTCCCGGTGGATGCCGAAACCCTGCGCTATATGAGATTGACCGGCCGCTCCGCCGAAGTGATTGAACGCACCGAGGCTTACTGCCGGACACAGGGTTTGTTCCGCGATGAAACCAGCCCGGATCCCGAATTCACCGACACCCTGGAACTGGATCTGGGCAGCGTTGTGCCGTCCCTGGCCGGGCCCAAGCGCCCACAGGATCGCGTCGCCCTGGCCGATATGCAGGCCACTTTCAAGAAAGCCCTGAGCGCGCCGATCAAGGAGCGCGGCTACGAGCTCTCGGAGCAGGCGTTGAACAAAGAGGCTGTGTTTGGAAGTGCCAAAATGAAACACGGCGCGGTGGTGATCGCGGCTATTACCTCCTGCACCAACACCAGCAACCCCTCGGTATTGATCGGCGCCGGTTTGCTGGCTAAAAAAGCCCTGGAAAAGGGGTTGAAGGTCAAGCCCTACGTCAAGACCAGCCTGGCGCCCGGATCGCGTGTTGTCACCGAGTATCTACAATCGGCTGGCCTGATCGAACCGCTCGGCCAGTTAGGATTTAACGTGGTGGGCTACGGCTGCACCACCTGTATCGGCAACAGCGGCCCACTGCCCGGCGAGGTGGCGAAAGCGGTTACCAGTGCTGACCTGGTGGCGGCGGCGGTCATATCGGGCAACCGCAACTTTGAAGGACGTGTGCACCCGCTGGTCAAGGCCAACTTCCTGGCTTCACCGCCGCTGGTGGTGGCTTACGCGCTGGCCGGGACGGTTGATATCGATCTGGATAACGAACCGATCGGCGAGGGCAAGGATGGGCCGGTTTACTTGAAGGACATCTGGCCCAGCAGCGCCGAGATTGCAGATGCGATTACCGCGCATGTGCGCACCAAAATGTACACAGACAAATATGCCAGTGTTTTTGAAGGTTCGGACATGTGGAAGGATATCAGTGTCTCAGGCGGCGAGCTGTTCGATTGGAACGAAGAATCCACTTATATCCATCACCCGCCCTACTTCCAAAGCCTGAGCCTGGATGTGCCCGCCATGCAGGATATCAAAAGCGCGCGTGTGCTGGGTGTCTTTGGCGATTCAATCACCACCGATCACATTTCCCCGGCCGGTAATATCGCCGCCGACAGCCCCGCGGGCCTGTTCCTGCAGGAACGCGGCGTGCAGCCCAAGGATTTCAACCAGTACGGCGCCCGGCGCGGCAATGACCTGGTCATGGCGCGCGGCACCTTCGCCAACATCCGTTTGAAGAACAACCTGGTGGCGCCCAAAGAAGGCAATCTGACAAAATACTTTACCAGCGGCGGCACCACCCAGGAAATGTCGATCTTCGATGCGGCCATGCGTTATAAGGAAGCCGGCATCCCTTCCATCGTCCTGGCAGGCAAGGAATACGGAACTGGTTCGAGCCGTGACTGGGCCGCCAAAGGCCCGATGCTGCAGGGTGTCAAAGCTGTCATCGCCGAATCATTTGAACGCATCCACCGCTCCAACCTGGTTGGCATGGGTGTTTTGCCGCTGCGCTTTATGGATGGTCAAAACGCCGAAGCACTCGGGTTGAACGGCAGCGAAACATTCAGCATTGAAGGCCTCAGCGACAACATGGCTCCACAGAGTGTTGTGACTGTCAAAGCAATCAAAACGGACATTTACCCTGAGGGTAACAAGGTCATTGAGTTCAAAGCCAGGGCTCTGCTGAACACATCCGTGGAAGTCAATTACTTCCGCAATGGCGGCATCCTGCACACCGTACTCCGCAACCTGGTCAAATAACGAAAATCCAACCAGCCTGTGTCTCCATCTCCCGGTTTTTCGAACCGGGAGATTTTTATATTTGTGATCAAAATCACACGAACAGCCTTGTCACAAACCAGCGCTATTCCTGTATAATTGACCAAGACCTTTTCCAATTTTCGGAACCGGAGCCGCCATGAATACTGCCCTATTAGAGATGAGAAGCATCACAAAGGAATTCCCGGGCGTGAAAGCGTTAAATAACGTTAGCTTTCAAGTTGCCCAGGGAGAGATTCACTGCCTGGTCGGTGAAAACGGCGCAGGCAAGTCCACCCTGATGAAGGTATTGAGCGGAGTCTATCCGTTTGGTACCTATAGCGGGGATATTTTATTCAACGGAGAAGTGCAGAGGTTCAACAGGATCAGCGACAGTGAAAAAACTGGTATTGCCATCATCTACCAGGAACTTGCGCTTTTCCCTGAACTAAGCATCTACGAAAATATTTATATCGGCCACCTGCAAGATAAAGGCTTTCTGGTGGATTGGAATGAAGTCATTCGGAAATCGGGAGAAATGTTAAAGAAAGTCAGGCTTAACATTAATCCCGCCACCAAGGTGAAGGATCTGGGGGTCGGCAAGCAACAGTTGGTGGAAATTGCCAAAGCCTTGAGCAAGGATGTCAAGCTCTTGATTCTGGATGAACCAACCGCCGCGCTTAACGAGGACGACAGCGAGAACCTTCTGAATCTGCTGCGCGATCTCAAGCATCACGGTGTGACCTCCATCATGATCTCCCACAAGTTGAAAGAGGTTATCTCCATCGCTGATACCGTGACTGTATTGCGGGATGGGCAGACCATCTGCACCCTGGACGCTCACAAGGGCGAAGTTAGCGAACAGGTTTTGATCAAAAACATGGTCGGACGTGAAATCGATCACATCTACCCCGAACGTGAGCGCAAACAACCCGGCGAAGTGGTTCTGGAAGTCAAGAACTGGAGCGCTTATGATCCGGCGTTGGGCAGAACTGTTCTCAAAAATGTCAATTTCCAACTGCGGAAAGGTGAAATCATCGGGTTCGCCGGGCTGATGGGTTCGGGACGCACTGAATTGGCCCGCAGTATTTTCGGCAATTCCCTGGGATACAGAATCGAAGGCGAATTATTCATAAAGGGCCAAAGACAACATTTTACGCACCCGCACGAGGCCATTGAAGCAGGCATCGCCTACGTCACCGAGGATCGCAAAGGCAATGGGCTGATCCTGATCCAGGATGTCAAGCAAAACATCTCCATCGCCAATTTAACGGAACTGGCTGAACATTGGGTGGTAAACGATAACGCCGAAATCAAGGTCGCGACTGAGTATAAGACTTCCCTCAATATCAAAACGCCGACCGTTGAGCAAAAAGTGGGCAATCTGAGCGGCGGCAACCAGCAGAAGGTATCGCTGGGAAAATGGCTATTTGTCAAACCCGATATTTTGATCCTGGACGAGCCAACCCGCGGTATTGATGTGGGCGCAAAATACGAAATTTATACGATTATGACCCGGCTGGTGGCACAGGGTATGAGTATCATTATGATCTCATCCGAACTGCCTGAGGTACTGGGGATGAGCGATAAAGTTTACATCGTTTCCGGCGGTAAGATTACTGGCGAGCTGCCCATTGAGGAAGCCACACAGGAAAAAATTATGCAATTGGCGACAAATTATTAGGAGGCCCGAGATGACATTCTTCAAGAATATTTCCAAAGTATTGCAGCAAAATATTCGCGAGTACGGTATGTATATCGCCCTGGTTCTGATCATGGTCATTTTTTCAGTGATGACCAAGGGCGTTTTCATGTCCGCCCGCAACATCAGCAACCTCGTCAACCAGATGGGCTATATTGGCGTGCTGGCAGTTGGTATGACCCTCATCATCGTCATCCGGCACATTGACCTCTCGGTAGGCTTCCTGGCAGGCTTTTTGGGCGCGGTGGCGGCCATTGCACTCAAGTACTGGGGACTTCCCGTTTATGTGGTGATACCCATGGTGTTGGTATTGGGCATCATTGCTGGTTTGATTACCGCCTTCCCGGTTGCCCGCCTGGGCGTCCCGGCTTTCGTGACCTCCCTGGCCGGTTGGCTGATCTACCGTGGTCTGCTCCAGCTTGTCACCGCCGGAACTGGCACCATTATTATCGAGGACAAGGCTTTCAATGCCCTGGGGAATGGCTTTATCCCGGACTTCCCGGATATGGGCTTTTTACCCGGCATACACAAAGTTACCTTACTGCTTGGCCTGATCGCGATTGTGCTGTTCGTCATCAGCGCAATCAATGACCGCCGCAACAAGCAGGCTTATAACTTTGAAGTGCTCTCAATGGATATGTTCGTACTGCAACTGGTAGTGGTTTCGGCTGTGATCGCTTATATCACCTGGATCCTTTCCGGTTACAACGGTATTTCGTGGACATTGGTGATCGTGCTGCTCGTGGTGGGAGTGTATGATTTCATCGCATCCCGCACCGTGCTTGGGCGCCATATCTACGCGGTGGGCGGTAACCCGGATGCGGCCGAACTGAGCGGCATCAACGTCAAGAACATTGTCTTCGTGGTCTTTGGCTCGATGGGTATGCTCTCGGCCCTGTCCGGCATCTTGTTCGCGGCCCGTTTGCAGTCCGCCACCACCACCGCCGGCACCCTGTTTGAGTTGGACGCCATCGCGGCGGCCTATGTGGGCGGCGTTTCGGCAGCCGGCGGCGTGGGCAAGGTCACGGGCTCGATCATTGGCGCGCTGGTGATGATGTCACTGGTCAACGGCATGAACCTGCTCGGTTCGGATATCTCGCTGCAGTACATTATCAGAGGCATCGTGCTGGTAGTGGCAGTGGTTTTCGATGTCATGACCCGCACGCGCGGCAAGTAAGCAGATTTCGGAGTATCATCAAGGCCTTGCCCTGGTTTGTTGGGGTGAGGCCTTTTTTTAACAGGGCAGCCTGACCGAAAACCCATTCCAACAGGCGACCAGAGTTTTCAATAGCGCGGCCGATAATCCGCGAACTTCGAGGGGGGTATTGTATAATTATTTCAGCATTCTAATCCTGTACGGGAAACCAATATGCGTAAAATCTTCGCTCTATTCCTGTTGATTGGCATTTTTATCGCGTTGACAACCAGCCCTGTTGCCGCGCAAACCCCGTCGCCCCCCAGTAAGGTCGCAACTCCCGTCCCAACTGCGGCTGCCGCGGTCTCTCCCATTCCAGCGCTTACACCCACCCCCAACCCCATCGATCAGTGTTTCGAAAAGGGAGCCATCGCCTGCCTACCCGCGGTGACACGCGAATGGGGATGGGTGGGTATTGGAATTTTAGGAGTGGTTTTTCTGGCCTCTTACCTGATCGTTGCACCGCTGGGCAAAATACTACAAGAAAAAATTCAGGAATGGTTCAAATCCCGACCTTTTTTACGCCCGGCGAGTGTGCCGCCAATCGAATTTGAGCGCCATGAGGCTGAGGCAAAATATTTGCTTGTATTGGAGCAATCCCATTTATTGCAATTGCCTGAAGAGACAACAGCGCAATTGGATGCTTATCTTGCGAAACTGCTTGATCGGGAAAATCTGCTTCGCCCTTCCGAAGAAAAAGTATTTGTTTCGCTTGAAGGCGGTTTGGATATTTCACAGCGCATCGGTTTGTCCACGCCGATTGATTCTGGTCAGGCCAGGATGTTCACAGAGCAGAAAACTTTCGAAAATATCGCAGACGCCCTCAATGCAATAGATGAGGCCACTCAGGCTCCAT
>CAIWAX010000277.1 GCA_903910795.1 uncultured Anaerolineae bacterium | reverse complement strand
GCCCTCCTTCGCAATGATTATACTGAGTCGCTGTAACTACTCATGGGTTTGCCCGTTTGACCATAATCCTTTCCGGCTTTGGTCTGCGGATGAAAGAATATCGATGGTTCGCAAAGCGCCCTGTGGGTACTCCGCAAGTGGTGTTTTCGCGTCCGAATTTGGCGCGAAAACACCACGAAAAGTACTGTCTCCCCCTTCCCGATTTTGGGAAGGGGGCCGGGGGGATGGGTTTTTGCCAAAAAGCACCCAGCCCGTGAGCAGTTACGAGTCGATTTGTATAACATTGAGTCGGTTTTTGGCCTGCTCACGCCCCCCTTCCTGCGACCCACAGGGCACGTGAGAACACTCGGGAAGAGATCTGCCACAAACAACCCCCTCCCAACCTCCCCCAAATCCAAGAACGATTTGGAGGAGGGGCAAGGCGCCAAGCACGCAAAATTTTCGCCAAGAGAAAACCGACTCCGTATAACAATGACAGAGGTGTCGGGAAGGGCGCCCTCCTTCGCAATGACAGGCGGCGGGGGAGGCGCCACACTTTATGGAATCAAACTGGGCAGCATGAAGAGCCCGGCAACAACCACCAGCAGCAGGACAATCACGAACGGCAGGCTGGTCGCCACCAGCGCCGCCCGGCGCTTCTTAAAAGTCCACAGCACCCAGGCCAGGATGGAACAGCCGATGGGCAGCAGCGGGTAACTCAGCACCGTGCCCACAAACAGCCAGGCCTGAGGTGTTTCGCCGCTGTCAAAGGCCATGAACGACAGTCCGGCCATCACCAGCCAGGGGATCAACGAGAGCAGGCCGATGAGTTGGGATGCGATCATCCAGATCAGCGGAATGTAGCTCTGCTTTGGAGCAAGCTGAACATCGTCAACGGGCAAATTGGTCATAAACAGAACCTACTGGATCGGCAGCAGGTAATCGAGGAAGGGACGCATGGCGCGGCAGTCCTGGATGGCCCGCGCGGTAAAATCGGGCTGCAGGGCTTCCCCGTCCGTATACTGATGAATGACGGTGATCTGCTTGAGCTTGAGCAACTCGATCTCGGGGTGATCGCGCTCGTACCCCTTGGGCGCGGTCTTGAGCCGTTCGCCGGAAATCGCCCCAAATGATGCGATGAAGGCTGGCGCGCCCAGAATCTCTTTTAATGAAAGCGCGTGCCCATCCACGGCGCGCCGGAAGCGCTCAAGCTGCTCGGGCGTGGGCGCGTACAACCCGCCCGCCACCATCGTCTGCCCCGGGCCAGCGCCGATGTAATAGCCCTGGGTCTGGCTCTTCCAGCCGCCCGGAGCGATCAACGCGCCGAAGTTGGTCTTGTAGGGCGTCTTGTCGTGCGAGAAGCGCACATCACGGAAGATGCGCGCCACACACTGGCGCGGCAGCAGCCCGCCCAGGTTGTCGGGCCCGCGGAATTCGTCAATCAGCCCGCCGAGAAAATATTCAAAGGCGGCGCGCGCGGCTTCGTAATCCGCGCGGTGCGCCTCAAACCAGGCCTTGTGGTTATTCAGGCTCAATTCACTTAAAAATCGAAAACTGGCTTCCAGATTGGGGGTGTTTGACATTTCAACCTCACATTGGTAGTAACGGCTTTCGCCGTTCGGCTGCGGAACCTGTAAAAGCGACTGAAGTCGCTACTACAGTCGCGATGTAGTAGTAACGGCTTTCGCCCCGTTCAATTCGCCGCTGCGGGCAAAAGCGACTAAAGTCGCTACTACGGTAAATGATCTGATCTGAAAATAGGCAATAGCGCATAAGTTGCTATTTTCTAGTGTCGTCACG
>CAIWAX010000276.1 GCA_903910795.1 uncultured Anaerolineae bacterium | reverse complement strand
GGGAAGCCAGCGATTAGCATTTCACTTGGGCATTAAATCGTGATGGTTATGCCCAAACCAAGACACGGGTGAGAAGTTACAATTGGGTTATGAAATGCCCAAAATAGGCAGCTAAATCAGAGTTTTGCCCCTGCACGGGTGTGTTTTCAACGAAAAGGGGACATTTCTACCTGGTCAAAGGGGACATTTCTATTTGGGGTTTGACATTGCCTCTTGACAGAATCTGTCACTGGCATAAAATAGGCTGAATATGTCTGGACCTTGTATGCCCTTCTGGTTTGTATTGCGCCATCGATCTGATGGGATGAGTGTTTTGTTTTTTCAAAAAAAAGAGAGTCGCATTTAGCGGCTCTTTTTTTTGTATACCTTAGGTTACAGGGCAGGTTGTTTTCGAGAACGACCCGCCCCTGATGACACGAACATATTCAACCCTGTAAAAACCATATTTTTTAAGGAGAATGTTTATGATTGAGTTTTTGAAAGGGATTTGGGGACAAAATACATCGAAAACCGTTGAGGTAATGCCAGAAGAAACTATGGGGTTCTGGCGGTCTTTGTGGCAGGCTTTCCAGCATCTGCTTACTGCAAGCGGCGCGAATATTGTTGGGCCTGTGCTTATGCACCTGGATCCATCCATGGCGCTTTTTACTTCCGGGATAGGCACCATCGTTTACAGCGCTATCACTGGCGTGCCGGCTTATATGGGGACAAGTTTCAGTTATATTGCCCCGATTTCGTTTGTAATGACCTCTTCATGGGGTAATCAGGGCATGGTCGGCGGCGGTATTATTGCCGCGGGGTTGACGACTATTGTGGTTGGATTGTTGGTCAGGCTGATCGGTTGGCGGTGGATCAATATTCTTATGCCGCCCAGCATTTTAGCGATGGTGGTCATTTCGATCGGTTTACTTCTGGCGCCTGTTGCCTGGGGTGAAGCGGCTAACAATCCTTTGTTAGCCTTGATCACCTTTACGCTGGGTGTGATCTTTGCCACCAAATTCCGCAGTGGCTCCGTTATCAGCGCGCTGCCAATTTTGCTCTCCATTGCGACAGGTTATCTGGTCGCCCTTGTCTTGGGCCAGGTCAACCTGAAAGATGTCTATGCTGCTCCATTTTTTGTGCTGCCCAGGTTCATTATGCCGGTCTTTGATATGAGAGTGGTTGTCCCAATGATTCTTGTCACTGTTACAGCGGTTCTCATGGAACATCTTGGACACCTGAAAGGGACTTCTTCGATTGTTGGGCAGGATTTTATCCCGCGAACTTCTAAAAGTCTGATTGCGGATGGCATCAGCAATATGCTCTCCTGGTCGGGCACGCCCAGCGTTACCTATGGCGAAAACATGGGCGTATTTGCCATCACACGTGTGTTTTCATTAAAGGTGATGTATCTGGCGGGCATCCTGGCGGTCCTGGCTGGTTTTCTTGGAAAATTATCTCCCATTATCCTTTCCATCCCGCAGGGTGTGCTGGGCGGGGCAACCTGTCTACTATTTGGCTTGATCGCCTGGGCCGGGTTTAACTTACTCCAATCTGAAAAAGTAGACATGGGTCACAAGAATAATCAGATCATGGTCGCTTCCATGGGAACCATGATGATTGTGGCAATCATTGTCGAATATCTCCGGCCGATTGTGAGCGGCATCGATTTATCCAGCCTGTCCGGCGGAAAAGATGCCATGGCGACCCTTCAAGGTTTCGCCGGTACATTAACTGTGGGTTCCTTTGCTATCCCCGGTCTTGTGGCCGTTTCTCTGCTGGGGATTGTCTTGAACCTGATTTTGAACTGGCAGGAGATTGTGACCGCGGTTAAAAATCCTGCTGAGGGAAAGTAAATTCTCTGAGCAGGCCGTAAATAGTATCTGGTTTGACAAACCTGAACGGATTTAAATTTTGAATCCGCTCAGGTTTTTTTTTGAGGGTGGCTAATAAATTCTACATAATCACTATCGCGGAATGATCCGCTCTATGTTTTCTCGGGTGTAAATTGGTCTGGGGTCATGCCAAAGAAGATTTCCAATTAATGACGAATGCGATACCTTTGACCGTATTTTCATGGTAATATCATTACCATGAAAATATTTCTAGTCGGAGCAACTGGACGAGTCGGATCTGAATTTATAAAACTGGCATTGGCTGCGAACCATCAGATCACTGCTTTTGTCAGAGATCCCAAAAAGCTATCTGTCAACAATCCCGGTTTAACCTTTCAAACCGGGGATCTCAAGGATATTCCTTCTGTGAGAACTGCTTTCTTCTCGGGAGCGTGGGATGCGGTAGTAAACGTAGCTGGCGCAGACCCGCTCAAGCCCTCGAGCCTGGTGACCGATACAGCCAAAGTCCTTGTTCCGCTGGCTGAAGAAGCAAAAACCCCGCGATATCTGGCGATCACAGGCACGGCCGAGATGCCAAAAACCCTGGGAGGAAGAATCAGCATCGCTATTTTAATGCGGAGCCCTGTTGGGCACGGCGCGCGCGACCATGACGGCGCATTATTGGTGGTCAGGGCCAGCACCCTAGATTGGGCTCTGATTGGCTGTCCGTGGATTAAAGATGAGCCATCCCGTGGAAAATTCAAAACCGAAAAGGTTTTTACGGGCGGGATGAAGACGATATCCCCTGGCGATGTAGCCCTGGCAATTTTCAGGGAGATGGAAAACCCGAGTGTGCATCGCGATATCATCGGAGTCTGGTATTGAACCGGACTTATACGATGGTCCTCAGGGCGGAAACCAAAACAGCAGCAACCAGTTTGATCCTGGATGCTGCTGAGCGCCTCTTTTCGAGGGAATTATACGAGAAGGTCTCATTCAACAGCATCGCGCATGAATCCGGCATGGGAATTCAGACAGTAGTCAGGCATTTTCCGACAAAGGAATTACTTTTTCTGGCCAGTATGACCCGCTCATTGGAAAAAGCAGATCAGTCGAGAAATTATCTCCCAGGCCAGACTCTCGTACAATCAGTGCAGCAATTGCTGGATTATTATGAAAGCCATGGAAGGATTATTATCCATTACCTCGATCAGGTTGCCACCAATCCGGCATTTGCGCCCCTGACTCAGGCCGGCTGGGAAGCCCATATCCGTTGGACGGATATTCTATTTTTCCCCCACCTCAATTATGGTAAAGATAGCGATCCAATCCGCAAGGCTCAAATAGAGGCTATATTGGATATCCGTGTCTGGGAAATGCTCAGGATCAGGAAAGGTTTATCCATTGCAGATATGTCCAAGGTGATTTTGGGATTGTTACAACCCTTTTGCAATAGTCAAAAAGTCGCTGAAAATATTTCTGTTTCTTCGGTTTGATTTGTAAATCAACAATCTCAAAATAATCAAACAGACCCTTGGCGGCGGCTGGCCAACGACTCGTGGAAAGATAAGCGACCGCGATTAGACCTCTTGCATAACGTAAAAACGTTCTTGTAGTAACGGCTTTAGCCGTTCGGTGCGATGCAAAAGGGGTCAAAAGCGACTGACCCGCAGGGCCCGTAGTCGCTACTACGGTACGTTTTCGCCCAGGCATAATCACTTTTGCAAGAGGTCTATTGAAGTAATTTCAACCTGTAAGGTATATATATGGGTGGTAAGCTTTAATAATGCTCTTCAGATGGTCTCAACCGGGACAATTGATTAGCCCGAGCGGGTATAATCATTCCCAAAATGACGTGGAGGAGCCTGAACATGCTTAAAGTTGGCTATATTGGTCTCGGTCTGATGGGGAAATCCATCGCAAGGAATATTCTCAAAGCCGGGTTCCCGGTGGTGGTGCACAATCGCAGCCAGGCGGCAGTCGCAGAACTGGTCGCGGAGGGTGCCGTGGCGGCACATTCACCTGCCGAAGTTGCCGGCCAGGTGGATGTGATTTTCACCAACCTGCCTGATTCACCGGACGTTGAAAAAGTGGTACTCGGCCCGGACGGCATTTTGGAAACCGCCCGGACGGGTCTGGTCTTTGTGGACAATTCCACCATCAAACCCGCCACGGCCCGCCAACTTGCGGCTCGGCTGGCTGAAGAGGGCGTGTTTGCCCTGGATGCCCCCGTCAGCGGCGGCGACATTGGCGCCAAGAACGGCACACTGACCATCATGGTCGGCGGGGATGCCGGGGCATTGGAAAAGGTGATGCCGGTCTTGCTGGCCATGGGCAAGACTGTCACACACGTTGGCGAGGCTGGAGCCGGGCAGGTGGCGAAGGCCGCCAACCAGATCATGGTGGCCGCGCAAATGGTAGCACTGGGTGAGCTGCTGGTCTTCTCTCAAAAAGCGGGCGTTGATCCTCAAAAAGTGGTGAATGCAATCAAGGGCGGTGCGGCCCAGTGTTGGACGCTGGACGTTAAACCGCCGCGCTTGTTCGCGGGTAATCGCGGCCCGGGCTTCAAGGCTTATATGCAGGCTAAAGATTTGAACATTGTGCTGGAGACGGCGCGTGAATACGGTGTACCCCTGCCCGCCACCGCCGAGAACGCGCAACTGTTCAACGCCATGCTGCAGATGGGCATGGGCGAGCTGGATAATTCCGCCGTGGTGGGCGTGATCGAATTATTGGCTGGGATCAAACTTCAGGAAAATAAATGACCCTTCTGAAACGCTGGCCGATGCTGAACCAGGGTCTACTGTGGCCAACCATCTATGATTACCTGCTGATCGTGCTGGGGAGTATCCTGCAGGCTGTGGCTCTGCGGATTTTCTTCATCCCGGCCGAGCTGGCTTCAGGCGGGGTCAGCGGCGTGGCGCAGTTAATCAATTACTACACTGGCTGGCCGATCGGCATGATGACCTTTATCGGTAATCTGCCGCGTTATGTGCTGGGTTGGCGTTATCTCGGCGGGCGGCGTTTTGCCATGCGAACCGCGGTGGCAATTATCACCACCTCCTTCCTGACCGACGCGCTACTATTAATACCCTTTTTTCCAAAAGCTGGTTTGACTCATGACCTGGTTTTGAATTCGCTCTACGGGGCCGTGGTGGCCGGCATCGGCTACGGCCTGGTGTACCGCGGTCAGGGCACCAGCGGAGGCAGCGATATTCTGGCGCGCATCCTCAACCACTACCGCGGCATCCCCATTACACAGAGCTACCTGATGACCGACGCGGCAGTGATCCTGGGCGCCGGGTTCATCTTTGGTTGGGATAAAGCCCTGTATGCAATTATCACTCTATACGTCAGTGGTCTGGTGGTGGATACCACGATGGAAGGTGCCAGTACGGTACGCACCGCTATGATCGTCACCTCCGAGCCTGACCTGGTAGCCCAAAACATCCTGATCGAGATGGAACGCGGTGTGACGATCCTGGCTGGCACCGGCGCCTACACCGGCAAAGACCGGCCGGTGTTGTATACCGTGATCACCCGTTCGGAAATCCAGATGTTAAAAACCATCGTGCACCAGGCCGACCCGAAAGCCTTCATGGTGATCGGCGCGGCGTACGAAGCCCTGGGCGAAGGTTTTCAGCCCTTCAAAAAGCAATAAAAGAAGAGGAGCGGGTTTCAGACCGCTCCTCTTCTTTTATAAGTATCACTTCCAGATTGGGAATTATCTACTAATATTCCCGAACTGTCCAACCGCCCCCGCAACCAGCAGCACCTGTCCCAGATAATACGTCACCATCACCAGCGCTGCGCCGTTGCGCACTGGCTTAATAAACTTACCCCAGGCCAGGGTTAAATCCGAAGTCAAAAACAAGGCCGCTCCCAGGCTGACAAGATAAGCCGGGGTGGCCAGCCAGTCCACTCTGAAAAGCGTCATCAGGGCCGAAAACAACACGAGCGAGATGATCGTGGCATATACCCGCACCGGCAGCAAAAGCGCATCCAGCCCTTTTTGCCGCATGGATAGCAGGATACGCCGGATGAGCGGCAGCACCGAAATGATTACCATGAAAGCCACGCCAAACGTCAGGCCGTTGAGCGGCGGCGGGGGAAAATTAAAACCCAGGATGTAGGCCACATGCGCCAGCAGGAAAGCGCCCAACCCAAACGAGAACCAGCGCTCTTCATCCGGCAGGAGCAGAATCACATCCCCGGCCAGGGAGAACGCCACCCCCAGCGCAAACCAGAGCAGCGGGCCATCCAGTCCGCCAGACAGCAGCAGCCAGCCCAACAAAAACAGCATGGCAGCCGGTTTGGCAAAATACTCCACCTCGCGCCAACTGTTGAAAACAGCCAGGCACTCCAACCCGGCCGCCAGGCCTGTCAGCGCAAAAAGAATGGTTATCACGCTCTTCTCCGCCGTTGAACTTATTTTTTCTTTTTGGGCTCGATCTTGTAGCCGAAACGCCGCAGGGCGGCTTCATCATCGCGCCAATCTTTTTCCACTTTAACGCGCAGCTCCAGAAACACCTTGCGCCCGCTCATCGATTCAATCTCCTGCCGGGCGGTGATGCCGATCTTCTTGAGCATGCTGCCAGCTTCGCCGATCATGATACCCTTTTGGGAATCGCGCTCGACAAACACGGTTGCAACAATATGCGCGCCCTTATCCCCACGCTCGACAAATTCGTCGATGCGCACGTTGACGCCGTGTGGCACTTCGTTGCGCAAGTGGATCAGGCAGGCCTCGCGTACCAATTCCGCCGCGATTTCCCGCTCATAATAATCGGTGACTTGATCTTCATCAAATTCAGGCTCGCGCAGCGGCATTTTGGCAACCAGCAGCTCCAACAATTCGTTGCGGCCCTCGCCGCGTGAGGCGCTCAACGCATAAAATTCGGCATTCTTGACCAGTTCAGCATACTCAGCCAGCTTGGCAGGGATTTTGTCCGGGCTGATCAGGTCAATTTTGTTGAGCGCCACCACCAGCGGTGCGCGCTTCTTCATCTGAGCCAGGGTGGCCGCGATGCGCTGATCATCCTCGGTCGGGCCGTCCGATGCATCCACCAACCACAAGATCACATCCACATCGTGCATGGCCTCTTCGGCCTCCTGGTTCAAAAAATCGCCCAGCTTGTGGTGTGGGGCATGGATACCCGGCGTATCCAGGAAAACCAGTTGATATTCGGCCGTGGTCAGAATTCCCAACTGCCGGCGCCGGGTGGTCTGGGCCTTGGGGGTTACAGCGGCAATTTTTTGGCCGAGAAAAGCATTTACGAGGGTGGATTTACCCACATTCGGGTGCCCAATAATGGACACAAAACCAGATTTCTTTTCAGTCATTTTTTCTTCCAGTTTACAACAGCAATAGATGAGATGATCAGGACGGCGCCCGAAGCCAACTGCCAGGAAAGCTGTTCGTGAAGGAAAATCACGCCCAGAATTACGCCGCCGAGTGGAAAGATATAAGTCACGAGGGTGGCCCGGGTTGGGCCGATTTCGTGAACGAGATAATACTGCATGATCATGGCCAGCCCGGTGCCCAGCACACCCAACCATAAAAGGGCCACCCAGGTGATGGGCAAATGTGGAACGATCAACGGTGATTCCGCCACAGGAGCCGCCACCCACATGATGGCGCTGGCGCTAAACAGGGGCAGCATACCGCGCACCTGGCCGGGCACATCCGCCGTGTGCATGCGGGCATAAATATAACTGCCAGCATAGCACAGGCTCGCAAGAATAACAGCCATCTGGCCGATAATCGAGTTGTGCGCATCCGGCGCAAGATCCTTGCTGAGCAACAGCACCACGCCCCCAAAACCAATCAACAGACCGGTAATTTTGGGGAGAGTGATTTTGTCATCATGCAGAAGGAAGTGCGCCAACAGGATGGTGAAGAGCGGCACGGTCGCATTCAGGATGGAGGCTACAGCCGAATCAATGGTTTGTTCGCCCCAGGTAATCAAAAAGAAAGGCACCGCAACATTTGAAATCCCCAGCACGATGAAGATGCGCCACGTTTTCCAATCGCGCGGCAGGGGGACGCGCAGAATCAAGGCCACCGCTACCCCGGTCAGCAAACCAAACAAGACCCGGTAGGCCACCAGAGTCAGCGGCCCAACTTCGATCAGCGCGATCTTGATCCATAAAAAAGACGCGCTCCAGATAGCGCCCAACAAAATAAAGACTGTCCAGTGTTTGGGTTGCAAAAAATGCTCCTTCTTTGGTCCCATGCTGGAACTGGGACTACGGTATCGAAAGTGTATCATAGACTCCCGCCCGGCATCCCAAAGAGGGTTCCCAAAATATTCAAGCGTTGAATTAAGCGTTCACCGCGCTTTCAAGTTTCAGCAGCCAGGTTTTTGTCTCCAGGCCGGCGCCCGCGCCGTAGCCGTGCAGCTTGCGGTCAGCGCCCACCACGCGGTGGCAGGGCAGCACCAACGGCATCGGGTTGGTGGCCTCGGCGCGGCCCACCGCCCGCGCGGCGCGCGGCGCCCCGATCTGCTCAGCGATCTCCTTGTAAGTGCGTGTTTCACCATAGGGGATTTCGAAGGTGGCGCGCAGGGCTTTGCGCTGAAATTCGCGCAGCACCGACCAGTCGATGGGCAGGCTGAACTCCTTGCGCTGACCGGCGGCATATTCGCGCAGTTGGGTCAGAACATCTTCAAGCGCTTCAGGCGCAAATTCGACCCTGGCGTGGTGCTGTTCTTGCAGCCAGAAGCTGAAATCATCCTGGGAGGATGGGAATTCAACCGCCACCAGCCCGTTCTCAGAGAAAGCCGCCCAAATATCTCCCAAAGGGGTCGGCCCACTATTGCCAATTATGATGGTTTTGATCATCGTGAACCTCTTTTATAGCTCAAGACCCAGTAGCGGAATTTCCATCTCCTGCGGGGTCAGACCGCCGTGATGGCCATAATACTTTTGCTCAAACTTACCCTTCTCGTACCACCAGACCGACTCGTAACGGTTGGCAAGTATCACCAGGTTGCCGACGTGCCCGCGAAAAATCTCCGAAACCTGCGGCCCAAAGTAACCCTGCTCGATCAATTCTTCCGTTTTGAGCACATCGGCCTTGCCTTCCAGGCCCTGCGCCAGAAGCTGCTGAGCTTTATCCAGCATATCGTCTTTAATGTACAAGAACAGGTCGCGGCACGAACCACCCGGCACCAGCAGGTCACCCTTGCGGTTGGTTTTTATAAACTTTTCCATGTCTGGAAAAGCCCGATTGATATAAATCGTGGTGGCCGGATCAACCTCTGATTGGCCGTGGTCAGCGGTCATCAGCAACAGGGTTTTCCCGCGCGGCCGGGCTTTTTCAGCGAGCTGTTTTTCCATGACATGCATAAACATATCCACTTCAGCCTCCACCTGCGCGGAGCCGGGGCCGTAATCATGGCTGACTGAATCGATACGGTCATAATACATGAAAAAATAATTACGGCCTCTGGCTTCGTTCAGCGCCAGCGAGAGGTTTAGCACCGTTTCGGGCAGGGATTTATACCCACGCGCTGTCGCGTCTCTAAAAACGAGGTCGGAATAGGTGGAGGGCGTGTATTCCCGATGCTGGAAAATGGTAGATGAAACCCCAAGTGCCTTTAGCTTTGAGTAGATAGTTTCGGATGGATACAGCCGCCGCGGGTCAATACCGGTCGCCTTCAATTGATCGCGTTCCGATGTTCCGGAGAAGGAAAAGAGCAAAGGCACGATCATGGCATCTAGCAGCGGTTCGTAATAATTCCACTCATAAATGCCGCTTTGGCCCACGTTCAAACCGGTGTGAATATTGGTGGCATGCCCGGATGTGGTGGATGGGAATTGTGAAGTCAGTTTTTGAACTGACCCGCTGCGCGCGAAGCGCTGCAGGAAAGGGGCTTCGCCGAACTTCTCGAAGTGGCGCCAACCAAAACCATCGATAAAGAGCAGAATGAGGTTGTCATACTCATTCTGATGCGCCGGGAAGGGTTTCCCGCCGCTGAAAATGGACTGAATGGAACCTGGCAGGCTGGCAAATCCGCCTGAATCGTAACGTGGTTTGACAAAGGTTGGGTTCATGGATTGATTAGACCTTCAAACAAAAGGGAATGCGGGAAATTTGGTGACGATTCATAGGTACGCCTTTTTTGGGATGCCCGCCGAGCAAACGCGGTTTTTTCCAAGCCGTTTGGCAGTCAATTCAGCGTCATCGGCAGCGCGCAAAAGTTCGACAGAAGTAATACCATCCTCAGGAAAGGAGGCTGCCCCAAGGCTGATGGTGTAACCGGAAATAGGCAGCGTGGAATTTTCGTTTGCGGGGGCTTGCTCAGCCGTGAGAATGCGCAATCGTTCTGCCAATAACAGCGCGCCATCTTTCGTGGTATGTGGCAGGATCAGGGCAAATTCCTCCCCGCCATACCGGGCGGCAATATCCGGGTCGCGCACATTGTCAAGCAGGATTTTGGCAATCGCTTTGATGCGTTCATCCCCGGCCGGGTGTCCGTAAGTGTCGTTATATAATTTAAAGGAATCTATGTCGATCATGATCAGTGAGAGCGAATCAGTGTAGCGAATGGCGCGAGCAATCTCGAGATCGAAGATCTGATCAAAAGCGCGGCGGTTGACCAGGCCGGTCATTCCATCCGTAAGCGCCATGGATCTGATTTCAGAAAGCAGGCGGGCATTGTCAATTGCCAGGGCCACCGGGCTGGCAAAAGCCGTCAGCAATTCCAAATCTTTTTCCGTGAGAGGACGGCTCGAGTTCGATTCGATATTGAGAACCCCCAGGATAAGGTCATCCTTTTGCAAAGGAATGCAAATCTCGCTTTCCACTTCGTAGGAGGCAACCAAAAAAGCCGGATTCGTTTTGACATTGCGGACAAACTGGGACTGTCGGGTACGTACAGTGCGTCCCGAAATTCCAGCCGAGATCGGTATCTCGTAAAGGATGAGCTCTTCGGGGTAGCCTGCCTGCGCGCCAAGTTGCAAAATCGTATCCTTTAACAGGTAGATACTCACATAGCTGTATCCATAGGTTTCCTTCAATAGCTGAACCACCGTATTAAAAATACTCTCCAGTTCAAGAGATGAGTTCACGGTTTGTGTCACTGATTGCAGCGTGGTCATACTGACCAGGTGTTCATGGATATTGGCGTGAAAGCGAGCTTTTTGAATGGCTGTGACGAGATGACTGGCGATTGTTTGCAAAATTTGCAAATCATCCAGGGTGATGGTGTGCGGCGGAGCACTCTGGATATAGAGCACACCCACTGGTATTTCCTCTTGCAGCATTGGAACCGCCATGGCCGCGCCCACCCCGCGATTGCTTGGATGATAATAATAGGGATCCTCGGTAATATCTCTGGTGAAATAATATTTGTGGGTCAAAGCCACATGGCCCATAATGCCGTGTCCCAAATATTGCTGGAAACCCAACCTGAACCCCATATCCTTGGTGCCGCCAATGGCCACCAATTCCAGTTTGTTTCCTTCTACAAGCACGGAGATGGCGGTTTCATCATAACCAAAGATGGCTACCATGGCATCCACCGTTCTCTGGCAGATCTCCACTTCATCCAAACTCTCCGCAATTTGCTCGCTCACCTTTTGGATCAAACCCATTTGCACCACGCGGCGCGAAACATTGTCAAGCAGTTGGTTTTTATTCAAAGCCAGTGAAATCTGGGCCGCGGCTTGTTCACCAATCGCGATCTCAGGTTCCGTGAAGTGATGCATCTCGTGAAATGAGATCAGCGCGGCTCCCAGTTTTTGTCCGCGAGCGATCAACGGCAGGGCCAGAAGCGACCGGCTGGGAAAGCGGGACGCGAAATTGAGGTTGAGGGCAGGTGTATTGGATAAATCATCAATCACCAGCGAATGTCCGGCTTGCAGGAGGTCGGTTACAAATGAAGTATCATCTATGTAAAATTCCGTTACCGGGTCAATTTCTTGCAGCTCGCCATACGCAGCTCCCGGAATCGTCTTTTGCTCTTGTTCATCCCATAAAACGATCAGGGTTCCATCTGATTCGAGTAATTCGCCCATTCGGTTTGCCAGCGTTTGAAGCATTTCCTGGAAGTTGCCCACATCCAGGGTGGCGTGTGTGATGGAATTGAGCAGCTCCATCTGGCGTGCATGCTGTTTTTCGGACATCAACAACTTGTATTCGCGCGTATTGTCCCGGGCAACAATAACACGTCCCAGAATTTTCCCACGCGAATCGCGCAATGGCGAAATCATGGTGTCAAGCCAGCGGCGCTGAAGGCCTTCGCCTACTTCCAATTGGATTTGCGCGTCAACAGCATCCCAGTATTGGTGTACGATCTCCGCAGGTTTTAGAACATTGAGTGCGCTTTGCCCAATGGCCTCGGCTCCTACCCCAAGCCATTGATGTGCGGTGGGATTCATATTAACCACCCGTTTGGAATTGTCAATCACCAGGACAGCATCGCGCAGATTTTCCATGACCAACGATGTGGCGAAGGGAGTCAATTCGATCAGGCTGAAACGAAAAAAACTGATTGATAATAAAATTCCTGATATGGAAAAGGAAAAGGGCGTCATGTCAAAACCATGCAGTGGAATGGAGGTAAAAAGCCTGATGGCATTAACGGCTAAAGGCACGATGGAAACAAGGACCATCACCATCATCTGCTGGCGGAAAGGACGCTTTGCATGGAGATAGGCAACAAGATAAAGTATTACCCCGACAAATATCAGCATGTATGAAAATACAACATTTATCCAAAACCAGGTACCATACCCCAGCACAACCAGCCCTGGATAACCTTGAGGATCAAGACCTGTTTCTACATAGATTAAATGATGGAATTCATTGGTCGCGGCCAGGAAAAAAGTTAGCAAAGGAAACATAAACAGAGCACTGCGTTGGCCGGTTGTTAACCCGTCTTTGTTTCCAGTATATTCCAGCGCAAATAGAAACCAAAAAACAGGTGTGAGTGAAATGCCTATGTATTCAAGCTTGGCCGCAAGAATTTTATCGGAGAGAGTAGGGCTAAGAAGTTCGAAAATGTAACTCGCGGTCCAGGCCGTTATAGCAACTAGCAGCCAGCCAAAGATAATCGCCCCATCTCGTTTAGAGCGCAGGAAAGCATGGACTGCTATGCCCGTGGTAAGCATGGCAATCAGGATAAGAGGCAGTGCGTAGGGAAGTGATCCGGGAAATATCATCAATGTTTCGGGTTCTTTTTAACTTTCAATCATGCGCTGAATACTGCCAACTCTCTGGAATGGAAACCTCGATTAAAATTTACAAAATAATACACCCCTTCTCAAAGCCTTGCAACATAACCAGGATATTGTCATGTGGCTTTCTCAAGAACGCAGTTTTTAAAAAATTTACCGCCGAGCGCGCCAAGACTGCATAGAAAATCTTCAAAAAACTCAGCGTTCTCGCGCGTTCTCTGCGGTGAAAAGGTTTGCGCCGCCATTTAAACAGGTTGTCAAGCTTTCTTGAGAACGCCATGAATATTATCAGCAATTCCAAATCTGAAACCATGCCAGCTCAAAAATGGGTATTGCGAGCCGAGAACCATCCACGAATAAGTCACGAATACTCGAATTAGGCGGCGCACCGTATTCGTGGACGGTTTTGAAAAAACAGTGATACCACAAATTCCATCAGAGCCAGCAAAATTTTCAACGCAAAGTCGCAACATCGCCCCGGCACCTGCGCATGCGTTCCGGTGCAAGTGCGCCTTTCGGGAAGAGCGCCAAGAAAAGCAAATTAGAATAAAAAAACGTAACTGCTCACGGGCTGGGTGCTTTTTGGCAGAAACCCATCCTCGCGAAGAACGCGCACTTGCGGGGAAAACCAGTGATTATCGTTTCACTTGAGCATTAAAACTTGATGATTATGCCCAAACTAAGACATGGCTGAGTAGTAACAAAAAACTTTGAGTACTTCGCGCTTCGCGGTAAAAGGGGTAATCTTTGCCTTTCGGCCAAATCTTTCAAAATGTGAAGCAGTATTTTAACAGGTCATTAATGGCAAAGCAACTGCTGGTTGACTTGCTGGAAGGCGGCGGCGTAACCGGCGGGGGGGGCGTCACCAACGCGCTGCCAGATCAGGCACAGGCCGTCCTGGGTTTTGGAGAGGGATTTGAGTGCTTGCAGGCTGAGCTTTTGGGCGTTTGCCCAATCGGTGCGCATGGCGTAGGCTTCGATAAACGGGAAGAGTTCGTAGGCGTTCATGGGCTGCAGACCGGCTTTGTCTGCCTCTTTTTTGAGCGCGATGATGCCCGGCCAATCGCCTGACTGGCGCGCCAGTTCCGCTTTCTGGTAGTAGGTACACCAGGTTGGGCGGGGTTCAGCCCCAAAGATGTATTGCGCGGGCAGGCGGGCTGCCTGCGGCAGCGCCAGCGCCGGGTTAGAGAAACCCGCCGCCGCGCGAAAATCTTCGGGCAGGTTGTAATTGACCTGGTCATCGGCGGTCAGGATTTTGAGACAGCGGCCCTCGGTGTAATCCAGGGCCAGGCTGTTGGCGCGCCCAATTTTGACGATGATGTTGTCGAAGGTGTCGGTGTAGTGCCATGTGCCGGCCAGGAAGGCCTCCAGGTTGGCGGGGATGGTGGTTTTTGGGTAGTTGACGTACCAGACGGCCGGGGAGGCGGGCGTCTGTGGTGGGTGGTAGAAGTTATCCAGCGCAAAACCGCCGACATAGTTGACGGTGGTCATGGAGATGGCATCGTAACCAACCAGCACGGTGCCGGGCTGTAGCGCTGGGGCGCGCCAGTAGACCTGCCAGTAGGTGCGCAACTGGCGCTCCCAATCCCAACGGTAATTATTCTCGAAGCGCATCTGTGCGCCGACTGCCAGGCCGATGAAGATGGCGGAGAGCAGGATGCCGCGCTTGCGCTGTCCGGCGAAAAATTGGGCCAGCGCCACTAGCAGGATGCTGGCGCCAAACAGGCCGGGCAGGGCGAAGCGGTCGCCAAAGTTACCGGGTTCGACGATGTGGCGGCGCACAAACCAGGCCGGGATGAAGCTAACGAGCACGGCGAAAAGGCCCAGCAGGGCGGCCTGCCTGAGAAAGCGCGCCTCCCCGCCCGCCGGGTCAAAATCCTGGCGGGTGAGCGCAAAGTAGATTCCGGCGGCAGCGAAGACGGCGACAGCCAGGGAGAAGAGGTTGAAGGGTTGGGTCAGGTCGAGGATGGCGGGGGTCAGGGTGGCGTGCCAGGTGCTGACCAGCAGGACGAGGATGTCCTTCATGCCATATTCGAGGGTTTCCAGCACGGCGGCGCGCGGGTCGCTGCGCAGCAGCGCGGTGATGGTCTTGTAATCGTAGGTTGCGAAGCCGCCGCCGAGCGCGCCGGAACGCCAGACCGCGTAGAGGATCATAACCAGCAGGTAGGGTAGCCAGCACACGAAGGCCCGTCTCAAACGCCGCGATTTGCTAAGCGAATCGCGGCTGCCCTGGCCCTGCAGGAAGTAAATCACCAGCGGGCGGATCAATTCCAGGCCGACGAAGTATTCGACTACAAAGAGGTGCAGCGCCTGGGCCAGCAGGGCCAGCCCCAACCAAAGCCAATGCCGTCCGGGCGCAGCCGCCCTTTCGGAGTTGATCGTCAGGCCGATGGAGAGGAGGAAGATGGCGTAATCTACAAACTGCAGGCTGTAGACAACTGAGATGGACTGCTGGCTGAAGGCCGGGTGGACGGCGAAGAGGGCGGCCATCAGGGTGACGGCTGTTTTTTGGCCGGGCCATAGTTTGTTGAGAGCCCAGCAGAAGAGCAGGGTTACGGCCCAGCGCAGGAGCAGGCTGTAGAGGTGCCAGAGTAAGGGTGAATCTCCGGCCAGCAGGAAGCCGGGCATGAGCGCATAAACGCCCAGTTGGCGGGTGTCGCCGTAAAAAATCGTGTTGAGAATGCCCATATTCTGGAAGCGTCCAACGAAAACCCAGTCATCCCAGAAGAAGCCGAGGCTGGTGATTTGCCAGGCATAGGCGAGCAGGGTGACGGCCAGGAGGACGAGAGGGGAGGTGTGGCGGCGCAGAAAATGAAAAAGGGGTCTGATTTTATTCATGATTTGTGGATGAAGGAATGCAGGCCGGATAGGAGTTGTTTCCAATCGGATTCGGCCTGTGTTTTGCGCGTTATCCGGCCGCGCTGTGTGCGCATGATTTGTAGCACGCGCTCATCTTCGCCTGCATCCAGCCAGAAACCGTGTTTCGCGGGGCAGGTATCCAGTTTCAGGTCATAGAGGCGGTATTGAAATTCGAGCATGTGCGCGCTGCAGACCGGGCATTTGGAAGGGACTTCAGTTTCGCGATGGATGAGTGAGCCTTTGAAGTTATCTTCATCGAAGGCCAGGTCTTCGAGCCGGTCGAGTTCAGCGTAATCCAGCCACATGCCCCGGCAGGAGGGGCAGTAGTCGACTTCCAACATGCCTTTGTAGTATTTTATGATTAAGGCTGCGCTGCATTTGGGGCATTCCATCTTTAAAGCTCCAGGGAAACAGGGTGCGCGAGGTGTGCTGCGCGTGCGAAGTTATTATATTACCCTTGGGGAGGGTAATATGATAACTTCGCAGATTCGTAAGAGGATTTAGCCACGAAAACCCCATGGGGCTTCCACACGAACAAAAGCATAAAAAGCTAAAAATAACTGTTCATGCGTTGCTTCACTTTAGGCGATGACCTATCCCTTCCAGGAAGATGCAGGGTTTTTTCGCGGGGTAAACAAACGATTATCGTTTTATCTGGGCATAAATCGTGTTAATTATGCTCAAACCAAGACACCGATGAGATACTTTTGCATTTACAATCAAGGCTATGACGCATGATCGTGATGAGAAAAGTTTGCGGGCAGTCAATCTCGGGCTTGGCATTAATATTGGTCTGTCGATCGTTAAAACCTTTGTGGGCATCGTCGGCAATAGCCCGGCGCTGCTGGCGGAAGGTATCAACTCTACCTCGGATGTAGCTTATTACATCGTGGCCAGTATCTTTGTACGCATGGCCAACAAACCGGCGGATGATGAGCATCCTTACGGCCACCAACAGTTAGAAAGCATCGCGGCCCTGGTGGTCGGTTCCTTTATTGTCACTACGGCTGTGGCTGTGTTCTGGAATTCTGTCAACGATGCCTGGACTTTGTTGAGCGGCAAGACCAGCTCGGATGGCGCTTCTCCGCTGGCGTTGTGGGTGGCGTTGGTGACGGTAGCCATCAAAATTTTCCTGACTATTTATGTGCGCCGGCTGGGGAAGGAAACCAAAAACCCGGTGGTGGAAGCCATGGCGTATGATCACCGCAATGATATGTTTTCGGCAATGGCCGCCTCGCTGGGCATTTTCCTGGGTCAGCACAGCCTGCCCTGGGTGGATCCCCTGGCGGGTGCCGTCGTAGCCATCCTGATCCTGCGCACTGGCATTTACATCCTGCGCGAATCATCCGTGGAGCTGATGGATGCCGTGCCAAGCAAGGAGCTGGCGGAGCAAATTTCGATTATTCTGAGGGGGGTTTCGGGCGTGTTGCAGCTTCAGGAGGTTCAGGCTCACCGGTTTGGCCCGCACAGCGTCATTAATGTGACGATTGGGGTGGATGCCAATTTGCCGGTGAAAATCGGGGATGAAATTGCCAATCGGGTGGAAGCCTTGTTGTGTGAGAGGATCCCGAACCTGCGCCGGGTGCATGTGCATTATCATCCCGCGGATAAGGAACACGAGAACATGACGATCGATCAGATTCTGGCGGAATCGCGCAAGCGCGCCAGCGATTATCAGCCGGAGTATTTTGATTAGCTGAAGGCGTGTTACGAATACGTCAGGCAAGGGCCTGTTTAATCAGCGCGGATGCATCGGCAGTGTTGTTTTGTAAATCGAGCCAGGTCAGGAATTCTGTGTTGCCCTTGGGGCCCAGGAGCGGCGAGCGGATGAGGCCTCTCACACCAAATCCCACTCCTTGCGCAAAACCAAGCACTTCTTCCAGCACGCGCCGGTGGATGGCCGGGTCACGAATCACGCCTTCACCGCGCGCCACATCAATGCGCCCGGCCTCAAACTGTGGCTTGACGAGGGTGATTAGATTGGCTTCCGGCGCCAGCCAGTTTTTGAATACCGGCAGCAGTGTTTTGAGCGAGATAAAAGAGGCATCACACACCAGCAGTTGGATAGTTTCCGGCAGGGAACCAACGTAGCGCGCATTGGTTTCTTCCATAACCACTATGCGTGGATCGGAACGAATCTTCCAGTGCAAAATGCCCTTGCCCACATCAATCGTATAGATTTTGGCCGCGCCATGTTGCAACAAACAATCGCTAAATCCGCCGGTTGAAGCGCCTACATCCGCGCACACCAGGCCGGCAGGTTGTATTGGGAAGGCCTGCAAGGCGCCTAATAGCTTTTCGCCGCCGCGCGAAACGAAGCGGGGGCCGGCCTCAACTTCCACCAGGGTATCCGGGGCATAAGCGGCGCCCGCCCGGTCAACCATCTGACCATTGACACGTACCTGCCCGGCCATAATGATGGCCTGGGCCTTGGAGCGGGTTTCGGCCAGGCCGCGTTCAACGAGCAACATATCCAGGCGTGTTTTGGGCATAGTTACAGCTTTCTTGAAAAAGATGGTGGGTTCCGTCCATCCCGTGCAGGATGCGCAGCACTATGACCGGGTTTACCATTCTACCTTCAAAATTGCAAGGCTGCATGCACCAGGTAAGGTAAAATACTTATATGCTCCGTGCCCTTTTTAAAACCATGCGCCCGCGCCAATGGACCAAGAATGCCTTTGTCTTTTTTGCGCTCGTATTTGACAAACAGCTTTTTCACCTGCCGGCCTTGCTTCATACCCTGGCAGGATTTGCGCTGTTTTGCCTGATCTCCAGTGTCGTTTATCTGGTTAATGACATCGCGGATATCAAAGCTGACCGCGAACATCCGGTCAAAAAGCACCGGCCGCTGCCTTCCGGTAAACTGCCGGTCAATGTGGCCTGGGCGGCTGCCGTTGGTCTGGTCATCATCACCCTGCCGCTGGCATATTGGCTCGCCCCGGGTTTCGCGGCTGTCCTGGCGACTTACCTGGTCATTAACCTGGCCTATTCCAAATGGTTGAAACACATCCCGATCGTGGATGTCTTTATTATCGCGGCCGGCTTTGTGCTGCGCGTGGAAGCCGGTGTGACCTTGATTATGGTTGAACGTTTTTCGCCCTGGATCTACATGGTCACTACCCTGGGTTCGTTGTATCTTGGCTTTGGTAAACGCCGCGCCGAATTGACCTTGCTGGCGAAGGACGCCGGTTCACATCGCAAAGTTCTGGAAGGCTACAGCATCCCGCTGCTGGATCAGTACATCACGATTGTTTCCACCGCCACCATCCTTTCCTACTCGCTGTACACAATCCTGGCCCCCAACCTGCCCACCAACCATGCCATGATGCTGACAATTCCCTTTGTCGCATACATCGTCTTCCGCTACCTTTACCTGATCCAGATGACCCAAAACGCGGGCGCTCCCGATGAAGTCTTGCTGACCGACCGTCCGATCCAGTTCAGCATTTTTCTGACCGGGGTGGTGATAATGATTGTTTTTTATCTGAAATGACGACAGCGACCGCCCCCGGGAAAATTATATTATTTGGCGAACATGCGGTGGTTTATGGGCGTCCCGCGCTGGCAGTTCCGGTCACCCAGGTGCATGCTGATGTTGAGGTGCATAATTCGCAGCAGGCCGGCATCTGGATTGACTCACCCGCTATCGGCCTGCACGCCCGACAGTTGATCTCCTTATCGCCTGACCAGCCCTTGCGCATGGCGATTGAGGGGGTTTTTCGGCTTTTCAACATTACCCACTTTCCTTCCTTGCAGGTTAACATTCAATCTAGCATCCCGGTAGCATCTGGGCTGGGTTCCGGCGCCGCGGTTTCGGTTGCAATTATCCGGGCTGTGGCTGCGCATCTGGGGTTGGCGCTGAAGGATGAACAGGTCAACGGCCTGTGTTATGAGATCGAGAAAATTCATCACGGCACGCCTTCTGGCATTGATAACACCGTCATCACTTATGCCCGCCCGGTATTTTTTATCAAAAATAAGACCCTCGAAACTTTCCATGTCCAGACACCCTTTACGCTGATCATCGCGGATACCGGCAAAACGGCGCCCACGCGCGAATCGGTTGGAGACGTAAGGAAACTGTGGCAAGCCGATCCGGTTTTCTGGGAACGCATCTTTGACCAGGTGAAGGATGTTGTCATTCAGGCCCGCCAGGCGATTGAGGGCGGAACCTGGCAGGCGTTGGGCCCGTTCATGGATGCCAATCACAGCCTGTTACAGCAAATGACTGTCTCATCTGATGAGCTCGATAATCTGGTATGCCAGGCTAGAAAAGCCGGGGCATTGGGCGCCAAACTATCCGGCGGGGGGCGCGGCGGCAACATGATCGCCCTGGTGCAGCCTGAAAATGCCGGGACGGTAACCTCAGCCTTGCTGGCTGCCGGTGCAAAACATACCATCACCACGGTCATCCATCCCAATCAAGTATCGGGATTATCCCAATGAATATACTTGCCCTGAAATTAATGTTGGCTCCCCTCATTCTGGGCGGCGCCAGCCTGGCAGGCCGGCGCTGGGGGCCCACGGTCAGCGGCTGGTTGATTGGCCTGCCTCTAACCTCTGGCCCGGTTATCTTTTTCGTTGCCATCAGCCACAGCGAGACTTTCGCGGCTTCAACTGTGCTTGGAACGCTGAGCGGCGGGCTGCCGCTGGTTGCGTTTTGTCTTTCCTACGCATGGGCTGCAAAGCGTTTCGGCTGGCCGGTTTCCATCACCACCAGCCTGCTGTGTTACGCGGGCATCACGGTTGTGATGCAAAACCTTATTCTTCCACTGGAAATTATCTTTCCACTGGTCGTGCTGGTCATCCTGCTCGGGTTGTGGTTGATGCCAAAGAACAGCCAGCTTGAGGCGGTAAATTCAACACCGGGCAAATGGGATTTGCCCGCCCGGATTGTGCTGGGCACTTCATTCATCCTGTTGATTACCGGTATCGCCCCGCTGATTGGTCCGCGCCTGACCGGGCTGCTTTCGACCATCCCGCTTTACACCGCCATCCTGACCATTTTTTCGCACAGGCTACAGGGCCCGGCCGGGGCCGCCAGCGTTTTGCGCGGGTTGCTGTACGGCCTGTTTGGTTTTGCCGGGTTTTACCTGGTACTGGCGCTCCTGCTTGGGCATAACAGTCTTGGACAGGCCTTTGGCGCCGCCATTCTCATCACCCTCGTGATCCAGGGGGTGTCGCTATTGGTGTTACGTCGGGCGCATAAACAAACTCCAGCATAAATACTGCTGTGCGTTGGCGACCCCAACCCGCCCATCACGCCTTGACTGGATTGGACAACCTCCCCAAACCCTCGATCTCCACCATCACCACATCGCCGGCCTTTAGCGGCCCCACGCCCGCTGGAGTGCCTGTAAACACAATATCACCTGCCTCAAGCGTCATAACCGATGAGATAAAAGCGATCAAGGTTGAGACATTAAAGATCATGTCACGCGTTGAACCCATCTGCCGGGGCTGACCGGAAACCTTGCAGGTAATCAGCGCATCCGAAATATCAAAATCAGTCTCGATCCACGGCCCAAAACAGCAAAACGTGTCAAAACCCTTCGCGCGCGTCCATTGACCATCTGTTTTTTGCAAGTCGCGGGCCGTCACATCATTCCCAATCGTATAGCCCAGGATGTGGTTGCGGGCGTTTTCCACCGTAATGTTACGCCCGCGTTTGGAAATCACCGTCACCAGTTCGGCCTCATGCTCCACCTGCTGGGATTGGCTCGGCAGGATAATCGGCTCCCCTGGGTTAATGATCGAAGAAAGCGGCTTCAGGAAAATCAGGGGAATTTTAGGCACATCATTCCCCAGTTCCCTGGCATGTTCCGCGTAATTCCTGCCCACACACACAATCTTGGTGGGCTGGCAGGGTGCCAGCAGCGTAACATCGCCAATCGGGAAATTTGCTTCCTGGCGGCGGTACTCGCCATAAATATTACCTTCAATCTCGCCCACATGATCTTCATACACCCAACCATACTTCACCGGCTGGTTCTTGCGGGTAAAGCGCACAATTCGCATATCAACCTCTTCGCACTAAGCCTGATAACCGGATGGATGACTGGAGTGCCATTCCCAGGCAGACGCAATAATATCCTTGATTGAATCGTGCTGAGGTTTCCAGCCCAACTCGCGCCGGATTTTTTCAGAAGAGGCCACCAGCCGGGCCGAATCGCCTGGACGGCGTTCGAGTTCTACGACCGGGATCGGCCTGCCGGAAACCTCCCGAGAGGTATCAATCACTTCCCTCACCGAATAGCCGGTGCCCGATCCCAGGTTGTAAACCAGTTTATCGCGCTCACCGAGCGCTTCGACCGCCAGAATATGCGCGGAAACCAGATCACCGAGATGAATATAATCACGGATACAGGTGCCATCCGGGGTTGGGTAATCCGTTCCAAAAATATAAGCCGCCTCGGCTTTACCCATCGCCACCTGCAGGACACGTGGAATTAGATGCGACTCGGGCTGGTGGGCTTCGCCGTGCCCGGGCAGCGCGCCACTGGCATTGAAGTAACGCAAGGCAGCAAAATGCAGCCCGTGAATCTGGCGGTACCATTCGAGCGACTGTTCCACAGCCAGCTTGGTATAGCCGTAAGTGTTGGTTGGGCCAAGCGGGGAATCTTCATTCAAAGGCTCTTCGCTGGACTGGAAAATGGCCGCCGTTGATGAAAGCACAAAACGCCGCACGTTGGCGCTGACCGCCGCCTCTATTAATGCCAATGAATTGACCAGATTATTGTTCAGGAATTTTCCGGGATTTTTCATGCTCTCCCCGGCTTCAATAAAAGCCGCGAAGTGCATCACGGCGTCATAATTTTTCTCGTTCAGTGCATGTGTCAGCATCTGATTATCAGCAATATCCGCCTGGATAAACCTGGCACCTACCGGAACCGCCTCCCGGTGCCCTGTGACCAGCGAATCGTAGATTGTGACACTGTGGCCAGCTTTCAAGAGTGCTTCAGCGGTGGCAGAGCCAATATACCCCGCCCCACCCGTCAGAAAAATATTCATTTTAACCTTCCTTTCCGTGCAAAACCCACAGGGCTTACCGGGATTTCCATGTTTCGAATAATTACACAGCGATCTTTATTACAGCGCCAAACGTGGGCTCTGCTTATGCCAATCTGTGACTTGCTGGTACGCGTGCGCGATCTTGAACAACCCGGCCTCGTCAAAATGCCGTCCCATCAACTGCATGCCCACCGGCAAACCCTGCCCATCAAACCCGGTCGGGAAAGCCAGACCCGGCACGCCTGCCAGGTTGGCTGGCAGAGTAAAAATATCTTCCAGGTACATAGCCAGTGGATCATCGCCATGCGCGCCGATTGGGAAAGCGGTGGTGGGCGCCACCGGGCAGGCAATCGCATCCACGTCACGAAAAACTTGTTCAAAATCACGCTTAATCAACGTCCGCACCTTCTGGGCCTGACCGTAATACGCATCATAATATCCGGCCGAGAGCGCATAAGTTCCCAACATAATGCGCCTTGTCACTTCATCACCAAATTTTTGACCGCGGGTGCGGAAGAAAACATCCCACAGGTTATCGCCATCGACCCGCGGGCCAAAGCGAATGCCATCATAACGCGCCAGGTTGGCCGAGGCTTCCGCCGGAGCAATCAGATAATAAACCGGCACGGCATATTCAGTATGCGGCAGGCTGACTTGCTTGATTTCTGCGCCCAGGTCTTGCAAAACCTGAATAGCCTCGCGGACCCTGGCTTCGACTTCCGGCTGAATACCCGCGATGAAATACTCACCCGGCACACCGATCCGCACACCGTGCAGATCTTGCCCTGCCTGCAGAGAGACAGGCTTCAACGGGATTTTTTGTGATGAAGCGTCCAGTGTATCCGGCCCGGCCATGACAGAATACACCTCAGCCGCGTCCTGCGCCGAATGAGCCAGGACCCCGCACGAATCCAGCGAGGAACCATAGGCAATCAACCCATAACGGGAAACCCGCCCATAAGTTGGTTTCAAACCAGTCACACCGCAAAAAGAAGCTGGCTGTCGGACACTGCCGCCGGTATCCGTGCCGAGCGCGGCTGGGATCAGTCTGGCTGCCACGGCGCTGGCGCTGCCGCCTGAAGAGCCGCCCGGCACGCGCGTCACATCCCAGGGATTGTGCGTTACACCATAAGCCGAATTTTCAGTGGATGAACCCATGGCAAATTCGTCAGTGTTGGTTTTCCCAATAATCACCATCCCGGCGGCCTGCAGCCGGTTGACCACGGTAGCAGTATAGGGGGGCATGTATCCTTCCAGGATTTTGGAACCGCAGGTGCATGGCATGCCAGAGACGGTCAGCACATCCTTCACTGCCAGCGGAATACCCAGCAGCGGTTGTGCATCAGTTGGGCTGGCTTTGCGCTGGCGGTCGGCGGCATCCGCCTGTTCCAGCGCTGAATCAGCCGCGATATGCAGGAAAGCATGCAAACTGCCGTCCAACGCGGCAATTCTCTCCAGGGCCGCCTGGGTCAGTTCACGGCTGGAGATGGCACCCTTCTTCAGCAAGGCGCTTGCGCCGGTAAGTGTTAGCTCGCTAATATTATTCATATCATTCAAAAACCGGTGGAATCTTATACTGTGAACGCTCAGTTTGAGCAGCGCTTTTGAGCAGGGTCTCGGTTGGCAAACCGGGACGGGCTTCATCGACACGCAGCGGATTTTCCGCGTTGGATAAACCCCCACCTGGCACGCTGCGAAGGGCGCTGGTATCCAGCTTTTGCAACTGGGCGACATGCTCCAGAATGGCTGAAAGCTGTTCGCGATAACGGTTTTTTTCGTCTTCGCTTAATTCCAGCCGGGCAAGTTTGGCAATATGTTCAACTTCTTGGATGGTTAGAGACATACTTGAATTATAACGTATCGTGCGATTTGCTTACATTGTCCCAATGCCTTATCGGGAGCAAATCGCACCGGGATTACCCCATTCCATTATCTCCATCCTCGCGTATACCATTCCAGATAATCATAAACATGCGCCGACCAGTATTTCTCCTCGTGCGCGCCCACAAACTCGTGCCATTCGTGCGGGATATTATTTTGAGTCATGAAGTTTTCGAAAGGCGCAATCAACTCCAGCTCGATATCCCTATCCCCGGCGTCAAGCCAGATGCGCGGCATTTGATCTGGCGGCAGGCTCAAAAAGATATGCTGCAGTGAGCTTTCATCACTATAAAAAATGGAGGTCGAGTGACCGCCAATCGCGCCAAATAAATCAGGATGATTCAGCCCCAAATGCAGGGCCCAGGCGCCGCCCCGTGAAATTCCCCCGATTTCTCGGAATGCGGATGTTGTCAGTGTGCGGTGATTATCATCAATCGTTGCCAGGAGTTGGCGAACAAAAACATCTTCAAAATTATATTCTGACGGTTGTTTCGTCGCCGGATCAAGCGGAAAAACCATGATAAAGGGTTTTGTTTCACCGCTGCTGATCAATTGATCAGCGGTCGAAACCGCCCCAAGCCGGATCCATTGGTCATCCATGTAGCCCTGTCCGTGCAGCAAATATAGAACCGGATAACGCATGCTTATATCTATACTGTAACAGGGCGGAAGATAAAGATCATAGACCAGGGGTTTGGCAAGCAGGGATGTTTCAAGCGTTTCTTTCGCCAGTATGCCGGTTTTTTCGGAGCAGGTGATCCGGCCTGGATGTGCTGGTGTGGCGGTCGCAGGCAGCGGAGAAGGCGCAGGTGTGAAAGTAGGCGTGGCTGTTGCGCTGGAAGCAGTGGCAGACAAAGTGCTGGCAGCGATGTGTGTGCCCGTAGCCGATGGCGTCTGTGCCCCAGCAGAAACAATTCCAGGCGCACAGGCGCTCAAGAACAGGCTGAATATCAGGCAAAAGCGCAGATAACGCAGTGAAATTCGAAACATCGGGAAAATTCTCTGTCTATCCATTTGACGAGTAGGACGGTTGGCATTATACTCTTTCCACACAGGTTATATCGGGGTGTAGCGCAGTTGGCAGCGCACCGCGTTTGGGACGCGGGGGTCGGCGGTTCAAGTCCGCCCACCCCGACAAGCTTGGCCGTTGGCATTCGCACGCCAGCGGCTGATTTTTTATAAGCATCATGCAGGTGCGCCCGGTCACAAATCTTCCGGTCAGTGTGGAAGAATCGATCTGGCAGGACTTTTTACCCATCCTTTCTGGTCATTATATTTGAGCAATCTCCATCCTTGATAGAAAATGGAAGTAAAATATTAAGTGAAATCTGCGTGGAGGCATAAAAATGGCAAATAAAAAATTTGATGGTCTCATTGAAGCGGTGCGCTATGGATTAGATGGCAAAATTGAATTGGTGCGCGCGTATGAACGACGTGGGGCCACTTTCTCCGATGTCATTTTGATCAATCGAGCCAATCTGGTTACCCGCTTGAAAAGTGGCCAAAAATTCATAACAGGTACCCGCAAAGAATTTTTAGGAAGTACCTTCGAAACTGCTAAAATGGTAAGATTAAATGGGGATGTTATCACGACCGGCAGCGACGCCACTCGAGACCAGCTTGAAGAAGTGCCCAGTATTTAACAACCCGGTTACCCGGAATACCGCTGGAGGCAGGCTATGAGAATTTCTGATAAGACTCCCTATCGAGATGAGAATGGCCAGATCAACTTTCTGAGCCGTGTGGAGGGCACATTTAAATATGGGCTTTCCTGGTATCCCGAAGTAATGGCGCAGGAAAAAATCATTGCCGTTTTTAACAAAATCCTGGACCGTAACTATATCCTGCTGCGTAATTTCATTCTGCCCGAATCAGACATCACCATTCCTTTGGTACTGATCGGCCCTCCTGGAATTTTTCTCATATCGGTCTTGCACCAGGGTGGTGTCTACAGCGTCAGGGATGATGAATGGGGAAAGCTATCCGGCGGAACTTTCAAGGCTTCACGCGGGAATCTGGTTCAACGCCTGATTCAGTTGGGACGCGTAGTGAAAGTTTACCTGAGCCGCAGCGGCTTCAAAGGCGAGTTGACTCTGGAACCCATCATGATCGCCGCCAATCCCGCCATGCACATCGAACCCGTGCGCCCGGCGGCGCGCATTGTTCTCAACGATGCTGTGGAACGCTTCGTCATCTCATTGACCCAGGCACGCCCAATCTTGACTGCTGATCGGATTGCGGATATAGCCGTTGTCCTGATTAAGGGCCCGCAGGATGAAAATTCTTTTGTTCCAGAGCACGGCGTACTGGTTTCCACACCTGTACCTGCTGGCAGGGAACTCCGCGATAAACTGAACCCGCCATCACAGCCTGAACAGGAATCACAAGCCGGTTTCTCAAGCGATGGCTTGGGGTTTTCCTTTGATGAGCATGGAAATGACAATCAGGAGAATCCTTCTCAATTTGGGTCTGAATCTGAAACAAATCAGGATCCTGCGGCCCGTCAGCCAGCCTCAAACAAGCAGGCTTATATTAGTTTTGATGGAAATTTTGACGGCTTAAACCAGCCTGCCGCTGATAATGCAGGCTCAGATAAACCCGCTCCCGAGGATTCTCAACCTTCAAAACCTGCCGCGCCCACTCAAAAGCTTCGATTGGGGATGAACACAAACCAACTCCTCATCCTGGGAGGCATCCTGGTAATATGGCTGATTCTGGTGGTTGTATTCATATACATCGTCAATCTATAACCACACCCTCCATTTTTAATGCCTTCCCCCCATCTCAGCATCATCATCCCAGCTCATAACGAAGAGCGCCGCCTGCCCAGTACCCTTGAGCAGGTGGTGCTCTTTGCTGGCAAACAATCATTCGAAACAGAAGTGCTGGTGATCGAGAATGCCAGCCGCGACCACACCTTTGAGGTGGGTCAGGCATACGCCCGCCAGCATCCCGCAATCATTCGCATCCTGCATGAGGAATTACCCGGCAAAGGCCGCGCCGTCCAAAAAGGGATGCTGGCAGCCAGAGGTCATTATCGTTTTTTTGCCGATGCAGATTTTTCAATGCCTGCTGCTGAGATCACGCGCTTTATTCCCCCGCATGTGGATGCGCCCATCGCGATTGCGTCGCGCGAGGCTCCTGGGTCGGTACGGTACCATGAGCCTTATTACCGCCATATTACCGGGCGGATATTCAATACCCTCATCCGCTTGCTGGTTTTGCCAGCCCTGGAAGATACGCAGTGTGGCTTTAAAATGTTTCGCGCCGATGTTGCGGAAGACCTGTTCCGGCGCCAGACCCTGATGGGCTGGTCGTTTGATGTGGAACTTCTTTATATCGCCACTCGCCGCAACGTTCCCATTCTCGAAATTCCCATTCCCTGGTATTTCAACCCGGAAAGCAAGGTCAATGTTTTTCGCGATTCATGGCGCATGTTCATCGATCTGCTCATGATTCGCAGGAACGGGCGCGCTGGCCTGTATGGCTGAACATCCCGGTCTGCATCTTGAGCAGGCGCTCTGGGAAAACGGTCTTTTAAAGGTTTGCGGTGTGGACGAGGCGGGGCGCGGGGCCTGGGCCGGCCCGCTAACAGCCGGAGCGGTGGTTTTGCCTGACGATGCCCATCTCCAGCACAGGCTGGCGGGCGTGCGTGATTCCAAGCAGATGACGCCCAGACAGCGCGAACGATGGGCGGTCGAAATCAAGACCCTGGCCGTGGCCTGGGCAGTTGGCGAAGCCTCCGCCGCCGAGATTGACGATATCGGTATTCTGCCTGCCAACCGTCTGGCCATGGTTCGCGCCATCCAGGGTCTTTCCGTCACCCCGGATTATTATTTGTTTGACTTCATCCACTGGAAAACCTGCCCCTATCCCGGGCCGAGACTGGTAAAAGGTGAAACCCAGTCTCTCAGCATCGCGGCGGCTTCGGTTCTGGCAAAAACAAGCCGGGATGCCGTCATGCGTGCGCTGGATGAAGAATACCCGGGCTACGCCTTTGGACAGCACAAAGGCTACGGCACAAGCCTGCACCGGGCCGCCATTCAGAAACTGGGTCTTGCGCCCATACACCGCCAATCCTTCAAAATCCAGCCTGAAAATAAAAGAGCCGATCTGTAAAAGATCGGCTCTTTTATTTTCACTTTTCAACGTCTCTCAATCCGCGGCGGCGCCATCATGGCTGGCGCTGGCTTCCGCGGCGACCTTCTGGCTGACTTCATCTTCCCAATCCATTTCCTCTTGCATCTTTTGCCAATACCACTTGGCATGGTGGTTTTTGGCATACCAGGCTGAGACCTTGCCCGTGAACATCGAGAAAAAGGCTTCCTTTTCTTCTGGGAAGATCGCGCCCATATAGACATGGATGAACAGCCAGGCCACGATCATGAATACCGACAGGAAATGCACCGGCTGGGCTATTTGTTTGATGATCGGCGGAAAATATTCCTTCAAAACCATCACCGGCCCGCTGACCATGATCCCCGCTGTGCCCAACACCACAAAGTAACTGTAGACCTTTTGTCCGGCGTTATAAGCATCTTGCGGCGGCAGGGGTTCGCCCTTGCGCAGTCCCAGCATTTGCAGCGGTTTGATCATCATCCACTGCATATCATCCTTATCCATAATCATGCGGTTGGCCGCGAAGGGAATAAAATATCTACGCCAGCCGACAAAGACATTGAACATCAGGATAAATATCCACACAAAGCCAACTGTGTAATGGAAAGTGATCAAGTTGGCTGTGCCGCCAAACATATTACGGAACCATTCCTGGATCCACAGCGGGGTGATTCCCAGGCGCGGAGAAGCGATGATCGCCACCCCGGTTGGCAGCAACATCAACCATGACAAAACGTTGAACCAATGGGTGAGAATATTGGCCAGATTGTGCTTTTTATACATTTTGGCGCGCAGACTTTTCTGTTCTGCCACCGAGAGGGTATTTGTGGCGCTCATGGCTTACTCCTCAAACTCTTTTTCACCTTCGACAAGCTGCTTGGTGAAGAACACTGCCTGTACGCCGAAAGTGGCAACCGTTGCCAGACCGATAACCGGAATGATCAATTTTTTCCAGACCTCTTCCGAAAGCGTATACTCTGACGCTTCCGGAACCTTGCCTTCCATCTGTCCAAACTTGTCGGTCGTGACCAGGTTCAGCATCTCCGCCGGGGCATGGATATAGTAAATGTTCGGCCCGGTGCTGTTCCCATCCTGGCGCTTCGCATCCAGGCGGATGGCGGAGGATGCGCTGCTCAAGGCTTTGGAAACGGTTGACTCGGGGTCATTGAAATCGCCAAACAGGCGCGAACCGCCCACACAGGTTTGAACGCAAGCCGGCATCATTCCGGTTTCTACCCGTTGGAAACAACCGTTGCACTTATCCACCACGCCGCGCTGTTCGTCAATATAACGCACATCATACGGGCAGGCTTCGGCACAGAACCCGCAGCCGATGCAAGCCTCCTGGTCAACCAGCACCAGTCCGTTATCCTTGTTCTTGTACGTTGCGCCGCTGACGCACACCTCGGTACAGGGCGGGTTGTCACAGTGCATACAGTTATAGGGCACAAAAGTGCGTTTCAGGTTGGGCCAATCGCCCTGCACACCCTGGTCATGCACCCAAATGCGGGTGTGATTGTATGGTACCGTATTTTCTACGCTGCAGGCCACCATACAGGCGCGGCAGTCAATACAGCGCGAAACATCGATCACAAATCCGTAGCGTTTTTTGGTGTCGTTAGCCATTCTGCACCTACGCTTTCTTTACTGTTACAAGTGTCTGGGTCAGCGCCTGGGAGCCGCTGACCGGATCCGTATACGTGACATGCAGGACCGAGTCGCTGGCGCCTACGCCGTAGCCGGTGCGCAATCCCTTGGAGAGGTGTCCATAACCGGGAGTCATGTAGACACAGTCCGGCCGGATGGAGGGCGTCACCCAGACCGGCACGGTGATATTCCCGGCCTGGCTGGTGACTGCCACAAGATCCCAATCCCGGATGCCGCGTTTGGAGGCGGCATCCGGGTGCATCCAGATGCGCGGGCTGTCCTCATATTTGTGCAGGAGTTTGTTGTTCTGCGTACCCATTTGGGTTTGCTGGCCGACCTTGCCCGAAATCAAATAAAATTCATCTTCTGTGGGCTGCGGCGGCTCCTGCCACTCAGGCACGGCCGCAAAACCGCCCTTTTGCAGGGTCGTAGAGAAAATCTCGATCTTGCCACTGGGCGTGCTCCATTGCAGCTCGCTCTTGGCCTCGCCCGCTGGCAGGGCCGCGTAGCCGTGCATCGCGATTTGATCGACATTCACACCCAGCGGTTTCAACTGCTGATTAATGTAATCCTTTTCATCGGCGTACTGGAAATAGTCACCGATCCCGAGACGGTTACCCAGTTCCTTGAAAATCCAGAGCGCGGATTTGGCATCACCCTGCGGTTCGATCACCGGCTGGCGCAGGAAAACTTTGTCCCCCACCAGGTTGAGCGGGTCATAACGTTCCAGATACGAGGCTTCCGGCAGAACCACATCCGAGAACCAGGAGGTGTCGTTCATGATGATGTCAATTGTCGCGATGAAATCCAGTTTTCCAAACAACTCCAGCGTCTTGGCCCGGTCGGGCAGGTCCAGCACCGGGTTTTGGCGGGAGATCAACCAGCCGTGCGCCTCGTATGGATCGCCTTTGAGAGCGCCGTCGCGCATTTCCTGGAATATTCCCAGCTTGAGCGGTACGAATGGATATTTCCATGGCACACCATCCAGCCGTGGTGCAGTGACACGCGGATAAGCCGGCTGCGGGATGGAGCCAAGCGCGCCGGCGCCTTCACCAGCGGCCGGGTGGAGCGTCACGCCCCAGTTTCCCACCAATGCATTCAAGATGGTGATGGCTCTCTGGGTCTGGAAAGAGTTTAGAAAATTGGAGGTGCGCCAGCCGTTATGCGCCAGCGCGCTTGGCCCCGCCGCGCAGAACTCATGCGCGATGCGTGCAATGGTTGCCGCGGGGATGCCGGTGATTTTCTCAGCCCAATCAGGGGTGTAGTTGTTGATCGAGGCTGCCAGCTTGTCAAACCCGCTGGTGTAGGTGTCTACAAAATTCTTGTTGTACAGGTTTTCAGTGATGATGACATTGATCATCGCCAGGTGGAAAGCGCTGTCCGTGCCGGGTTTGATCGGCAGCCACTCCGTCGATTTTGAGGCGGTCTTGGTAAAGCGCGGGTCAATCGTCACCACTTTGGCGCCCTGCGCGATGATGTCCATCAACGCCGAGGTTTCGGAGGTGGAGATCGCCTCGGTCAGGTTGCGCCCGGTCAGGATCAGGTATTTGATCTGGCTGTAATCGCGGCCCGGTTCTTCCATGCCGTAGGTCATCAGGTTTGCCACAATCATGGCATTAAAGCACAGGCTGCGCTGGGTGCCGTAATTGGGGGAGCCGAAGCCGTACAGAATGTTTTCAAATACCGGTTGGGAGATATTATGGGTCGAGGAGAACAACATCGTCTCCGGGCCATATTTTTGTTTGATGTCCAGCATCTTGCTGGCAACCACACCCAGGGCTTCATCCCAGGAAGCCTGGCGGAATTTGCCTTCACCGCGCTTGCCAACCCTTATCAGCGGGGTCAGTACCCGGTCTGGATCATAGGTGTTCATCAGGCCGGACTGACCCCGGGCGCACAGCTTGCCGCGCGAGTTGGGGTGTTCGGGGTTGCCTTCCAGTTTGACCACTTTGCCATCTTTGACTTTTGCCAGCACGCCACAGCGCCACACGCACATCTCACACATGGTGGGGATGTAACCATCGCCGTTCTGGTCGATCAAACCGTTGTCGCGCGCAGCCCTGGCCACCAGCGGCGGGATAAACTGCCCCACCGCGTAAGCCGCGGCAGCCGCCCCACTCAGCTTTAGAAAGTCGCGCCGTGTAAATGTTTTTGTCATGATTTACTCCTGTTGCCGCGTTGGGATGGCCGAACCGGGATTAGTTATCAGCCTTGCGCTGCCAGCCAACCCGGTCGATCAAATAGAACAACAAAACGGTGATCAGGGCAAACAGCAGGATGAACAGGAAGGAATTGATATTCCATAGATCGGGCATGACCACATTGCCAATCTTGGCAATTGCCGAAATAGGGGGAAATACATACTGATATGTGAGACCGTAAATGACTGCACCAACCAGAAAACCGAGGAAACCGGGGATGATATAGTCGAGCTTGCCTTCGCCGCCACCGGCGGCGCAAGTACCCGGTCAGTACCCGGTCAGGGCCATGCCGATCCCGAATATCAGCCCGCCGATGATGTTGCCAACGATGTAAGTGGAAGGCACGGATGGGAAGACGATCAATCCCAGCGAGCGCAGCCCGTACAGGCCGATCATCGAAACCACCAGGGCGGTCAGCATGAATTTCAAGACCGCCAGGTCGGTAAAGCGGAACACGCCCACAATTTTGTGATACTTCGTCAGGCCGGCTTTGTTCAGGGAGAACCCGAAGAACACACCCAGCACACCTGCGATCAAATAGTTAGCCATGCCAATTCTCCTAATAGCCTTTGCGATAAACGATCAACGCGGTTGTGATGCCCGAGGCGAACATCCCGGCCATGAACAGGTAAGCGGCGGGTGCCAGCAACATGCCGCCCGAAATCGCCAGACCGCTGGTGCAGCCGCCCGCGATGCCCGCGCCGTATTCCAATACAATCGCGCCCAGAAAGGCCAGCACCCAGCGCTTCCAGGTTTCGGGGCCGAAAACCTTCTTCCACTGGTCATCGCTGACCAGCCGCCACTTGAAAGTGCCGCTGGAGAGTGCTCCGACCGTACCACCAAAGAATGCACCTACCAGCAAAATCACGCCCCAGGTGATGCCGGGCGGCATGATAAAGTTGAAATACATATTGTCGAAAGCCTGCGGGGCAACCGCCTTGCCGATCATCCCGGCGATACTCTCGAAAGCGCCGGAAGCGCCCAGCAGGCTGTTGCTGAGCAGCACCGCCAGAACACCGACGATGCCCAGCAGGATACCCGCCACATAGGGCGACCACTCTTCTTTACGGATGTAATCCATCACAAATTTCATGACAACCTCCTAAATTGAATCGCCGGCCAGGGCGATGAGCAGCGATTGGGCGTCCCGGTCCAGCCCCTTCATCTGTTTGATCAGGCCTGGGTCAAGACGTGAGATGGTCAGCAGCAGTTCGGCTGCCGCATCCGGGTTCTTCAACAGGCGCGCCAGGGCCTTGCATCCGACCGAGTTGAGGGTTTTCAGTTTGGGTAGCAGGGCCACCACATCTTCTGGCAGATCCTCAATCCGGATGGGTTCAGGCTGGCCGTCAGCGGCTGTGCTGGTGGATGCCGGAACGCCGCGCAGTTTGCGCTCGTTGAGAACAACCACCGTCCCACCGATGATAACCAGGATCACAATCATGACCGCCACGATGATATTGCCCCAATTGATCGGGGTCTGACCCAGTACCGACTCGTTATATTTTTCAACATAATCGGTGACGGGTTGGTTTTCGACCACAACCGGGCCGCTGCCCGAGCCAGACTGGGCCGCCGCCGGTGTGCCCGCCGCCGCGGCTGGTGCGGATTTGGTGGGCGCGGCAGTGCCACTGCCCGCTGCCGGAGCAGATCCCGCGCCAACCGCTACACCCAACTTATCGGCATACACCTTGGCTCGTTCGTTATAATCCTTGACGTGACAGGATTGGCAGGCGGCTTTCACATCTGACAGGGGCGCAACCATGCCAGCGTGAGCGGCATCCTTGGCGGTGGCCTGCTGATTTCCGCCGTGGCAGATATAACAAAAATCGCCGAAGGCGTGCGAACCATGCCAGCCGGTGCCATCGGCGTTGACCGATTTTTGCGCCTGGGTTTCATGGCAGTTCTTGCACGATGAAGCCTGTGAGCCGCATTGGGCTTTGGCGGATTGGGCGGTTGCCAGCCATAACCCGCTGCCGAACACCAGGATAAAGCCGGTTACAACCATCATGATGAAAAATCTATTACGCTGCATGCGTACCTCCTGATAAAAAATTATTCCGAGCTGGATGGAAATCTTCAGACAACAGCTTCAATCTCATCCATCAGGTTGGCATTGTGAGCGATCCGATCGCGTAAAACACTCCGCAATAAATCCAGGGCCTGGATCAGGCGTTTATCTGAAAGCTGGTAGGTAATGGTGGTGCCCTGGCGCTCGGCGTAAACCAACCCACGGTCGCGCAGAATCTTGAGATGGCGGGAGGTGGTTGGCTGGGTGGAGCCGAGTTCGTTGGTCAGTTCTGAAACGTTGCGGGGCTGCTCATCCAGCGCGTACAGGATCAAAATGCGTGTCGGGTCGGCCAGCGCGAAACAGAGATCGGCTTCCAAGTGTGAGACTTCTTGTGCCAGAGTTTGTGAAATCATTGACTTCCTCGCTATATGCGAATAGATAAATATATGGATATTAGTTTTTATGATAGCATTGTGATGAAAGGCACAATAGTGCCTTTCATCATGTATACATTAGCATAATGTCATATATATTTACACCGTAGGGACGTTGCTTACAGGATTATCGTGCGCGGTTCTTACGTAATGCAACGTACTCTTTCACCGCGCATCCACCAAATCCATAACGTGCCGGTTCGTTTATCGTTGTTAAAGTTCTGGTAAACTTCAGAACGGAACTGCAGCAATTGGTTATCCATCACTCCCAACACATCATTCCCAAGCCTGTTCTGTTTGTTTTGTGTTGGTGTAAAATATAAGGGTATGTTCGTAAAATGTCTGTATTCGCAATGGATGCAGGCTTCCGATGATCTATCATCATCTCGAGCAATTTCTGACTTAGGCAGGTACTGACATGAAATCGATTTATTTTGGCAGGGGTATTTGCGGTGAACTGGCTACCGCTGAGTCAATGGAATGGCTTGTTACAAATGGGATAGGCGGGTATGCCTCGGGAACAATCGCAAACCTTTTAACGCGCCGGTATCATGGCTTGCTGGTGGCGGCTCTCAAGCCACCGCTCGGCCGCACGTTGCTGGTAAGCAAATTGGATGAGACCGTTGACTATGACGGTCGCACTTACCCCATCTTTTCCAACCGGTGGGCAGATGTCCTGGTGGAGCCGCATGGCTACCGCTATATTGAACGTTTCCACCTGGAGGGTATGACCCCGGTCTGGACGTATTCATTCGGGGATGCACAGCTTGAAAAAAGGATTTTTATGCGGTACGGCGAGAATACAACCTATGTGTTCTATCGGTTGCGCCGGGCCACACGCCCTCTAACCCTGGTTGCCCGGGCCATGGTCAATTATCGGGATTTCCACGGCGAAACGCACGCGGGTGATTGGGTGATGCATGCCAAACGCATCCAGCAGGGCTTGCGGGTGGGGGCCTTTGAAGACGCTGCACCGTTTTTTATTCTGAGTGACCGGGCGGCTATCAACCAGGAACATCACTGGCATCGAAATTTTTCGCTAAAAAAAGAACCTTATCGCGGCCCGGCTGTGATGGAAGATCATTTGAACATTGGCGAATTCCGTATCACGCTGGAGCCAGATGAAACCGTCACCATTGTGATCAGCACCGAACCCGCCCCCAGCCTGGATGGCGAGGCAGCCATGGCTGAACGGCATTCTTATGAAGAAAGCCTGATCGCGCTGGCGCCGCACATGCCGGTCCGGCTGCTGCTGGCGGCTGACCAGTTTGTTGTCAAACGGCCGATTGCTGCCGATCAAGAAGGCTGGTCGATTATCGCAGGGTATCACTGGCTACGTGATTATGGTCGCGACACCATGATCAGCCTGCCGGGGATGCTGCTGGCAACAGGCAAGTTTGAGGAGGCGCGCAACATCCTAAAAGCATATTCAAAGCACGTCAGCCAGGGTATGCTGCCTTCACATCTGCCAGACGACAACGAAAACCTGATTTATAAGGCCGCGGATGTGTCTCTGTGGTACCTGGAGGCTATCCGGGCCTATATCAAGGAAACGAACGATATTGAACTGCTGGGCGAGCTCTTCCCGATCTTAAAGGAAATCATTGATTGGCACGAATGTGGCACTCGCTATCATATTGCGGTGGATCAGGTGGATGGTTTGCTGTACGCTGGCAAGCCAGGGCTGCCGTTAACCTGGATGGATGCCAAATTCAATGATTGGGCCATCACACCGCGTACCGGCAAAGCTGTCGAAATCAACGCGCTGTGGTATAACGCCTTGCTCAGCATGGTAGAGTTTGCGCGCGCACTAAACCAGCCCTATGATCATTTTGAAGCATTGGCGGAAAAAACAAAGACCGGTTTTACGCGTTTTTGGAACAATGAACGCGGGTATCTCTTTGACGTGCTGGATAGCCCGGGCGGGAATGACCCTACACTGCGTCCTAACCAGCTTCTGGCAGTTTCGTTGTATCACAGCCCCCTCGATCCAAAACAGCAGAGAGCGGTTGTCGATATCTGCATCCGCCGGCTGCTGACGCCTCTTGGGCTGCGCAGCCTTTCACCCGATGAGCCAGGTTATGTTGGTCATTACGGCGGGGATGCTTATCAAAGGGATCATGCCTATCATCAGGGCAGTGTATGGAGCTGGCTGATCGGGCCCTTTGTCAGCGCACATCTGCGAGTTTACAAGGATGCGCAGGCGGCAAAATCTTTCCTGGAACCTTTTTTCGATCACCTTTCAGAAGTGGGTATCGGCAGTGTGAGCGAGATTTTCGATGGTGATGCGCCGTTTACACCGCATGGCTGTATTGCCCAGGCCTGGAGTGTCGCCGAAGTGCTGCGTGCCTGGCGCGAAATTTATGCTTTCAATTCGGATGTGGCCAATAGTTGAACTTGCCATCCGTTCTGTATTTTTAGTTTTCAACACACAACCCCACACCGAATGGTGTGGGGTTGTGTGTTGAAAATGGTTCGCACAACAGGAGAGCCTTCTTCATCAAACGTTGACCGAAATTACATAATCTCCACACGAAATCTATGCAGAAAATTAACAAGAGACCTGTATGATTGCGAATATAGATCCAGACAAACTATTTATCCGATCCCTGGATCCAATCACTAAAGGAGCATTAAAAATGTCAAAAACAAAACTTACTTCCCTGATTGTAGCAGTCGCCCTGATCCTGGTGGCTGTTGGCGGCGTGGTAATGTACAACAATGCGTCTGCCCAGGCGGCAACCCCAGGCGTGCCCTCGATTGCATCGGGCACCCAGACCCCTCCCGATAACCAACAGCAAACCAACCCACAGCAAGGCGGTCAAAAGGGCCAGCCCGGCGATGGAAAACAGGGCGCTGCTCATGATACGGCTCTCGCAACGGCCCTGGGTATCACGGTGGAGAAACTGCAGGCCGCTTTCCAGGCCGCGAATACCGAAGCGCTCAAGGAAGCTGTCAGCCAGGGGTTGATGACCCAGTCGCAGGCTGATCAGATCACGACCAACGGCGTGCCCAACCATGCCATGCGTGAATTTGGCAAACCCGGTTCAACCAGCGGCATCGATTATGATACGCTGCTGGCCAATGCACTCGGAATTAGCAAGGATGCGCTTCAGGCTGCCCAGGTGAAGGTACGGGATGCCCAGTTGGATGCCGACGTGCAGAGCGGCCAGCTTACCCAGGCCCAGGCTGATGAAATGAAGGCGCGCGATGCGCTCATGGCGAACAGCAAGTTCCAGACCAGCATGAAGTCGGCTTATCAAGCCGCCATCCAGCAGGCAGTCACTGATGGCGTCATTACCCAGGCCCAGGCTGACCAGATATTGAAAGATAACCCGAATGGCTTTGGGCCTGGCGGGATGGGTGGCCCAGGTGGTGGTCGCGGCGGCCCAGGCGGCCAGGGTGGTGGTCGTGGCGGCCCAGGCGGCCAGGGTGGGCCGAATGGGAAATCCGGTAACGGAAACCAGAATCAGCAAAACACCCCCACAGCGCCCAGCGGCAATTAACGAAAAAGCTGGTAAATCAAAGAGTGCCCGGGAAGAAAACCCCCGGGCACTCTTCTCTATTAAATTCAACTCGCAAATTGGATGATGGCTTTGGCGGCAGATTCGGGGGCTTCGATTGGAAAGAAATGACCGGCGTTCCGCAAAATAACCACCTCGCAATCAGGGATTTGCTGGGCCAGCAAACCGGCGTTGGCAGGCGGCACAACCAGATCATGCGCGCCAAACAGGATCATGGTGGGCGCGCTGATGTGTTTCAACAGGCTTTCAAAGCTGGTTTCTTCTGATAGCAGTCCCAACCCGATCGCCAGTTGAGACTGGTAGCCCGGCACATCCACGGGGTTGGCGAGCCGCCACTCCAGCCAGGCCTGGATGATCTCGGGATGTTTTTCAACGAAGCCGGGAGCGGTGCTGACCACCAGTCCGTTTTTGAAACGCGTCAGCGGGTCGCTGGAAACATCTGAGAGTACTTTTAGCGCTTCAAGTGTGACAGGCACATGCCGTGGCCCACCAAAATTGGTGGATGCCAGGATCAGTTTGCCAAGCAGGGCCGGATGTTCGAGCGCAAAGGCCTGGGCAATAAAACCGCCCATCGAGTGACCCAGCACGATAGCTGGCCCGCTCCTGAGTGCCGTCAGCAGGCCCGCCAGATCCGCGGCCAGTAGGGAGGCTGTGTATGGCCCGGCGGGTTTCTCGGTTTGACCCACGCCGCGATTATCGTAGGTAATGACCTGGAAACGCTCCGCCAGCAGGGGGGCCAGCCGGTGCCACTGCCAGGCCGGGTAGCCCAGCCCGGAGATCAAAACCAGCGGCGTTCCGCTGCCCCGGATTTCATAGTACATTTCGATTCCATTGGCTTCAATTTTTGGCATAATTACCCTGGCGGTAAAAAGAGTGCGCGTAGTTCGGCTTTGATAACCTTGCCGTAGGGCGAATAAGGCAGGCTTGAAACGAATTCGATGCGCTTCGGGATTTTGTACCTGGCCAGACGTTCGCGACAGAAACCCAGCAGTTGCCGGTCTGTGGCCTGTTCACCGGGTTTGAGGGCCACGATCATCATGCCAACTTCGCCCCACTGAGCATCCGGCTGACCGATCAGGGCCGCGTCCGCCACGGCCGGGTGCTCGCGGAAGACGGTTTCCACCTCGGCCGCGTACACATTTTCACCGCCGCTGATGATCATATCCTTGAAGCGCCCGGCGATATAAAAATAACCGTCTTCATCCTGGCGTGCCATGTCGCCGGTGTGGAACCAGCCATCCTGCAGGGCGGCGGCGGTGTCTTCAGGCCGGTTCCAGTACCCGCTACAAACGTGCTCGCCCGCGATCAGCAGTTCGCCCGTATCGCCAGACGGAACATCGACTCCCTGTGCATCCACCAGGCGCATGCGGCTGTGAAAGATTGGTTTGCCAACCGATCCGGCTTTGGCCAGCGCCTCACCGGCGGTCATCGAGAAACAATTGACCCCGACTTCGGTTAACCCATAGCCCTGGCGCAAGGCCAGTCCCGTGGCCTGCTGCCAGGCTTTTATCAGCGCAGGCGGGCAGGGCGCGCCGCCGCTGATAAAGAAATGCACCTGGCTGAAATCCGCGTTGGTAAAAGATGCCGAATTCATCCAGACCTGGAAGAGGGTTGGCACGCCCAGGATGACGGTGCAGCGCTCGCTGACGATCAGCGACAGGGAGGCTTCTGGATCAAAAGCCCGTGCCAGCACAATTCTTCCAGCGGCGTAAAACAGGGGTACGAGAAAGACAAACAGCCCGCCCGAATGGAACATGGGCGTCAGGATGGGTGAAACATCCTTTTCGCTCAGTCCCCACGAAATAACCGTGTTGACAGCGTTCCAAAACACCTGACGGTGCGGCAGGACAGCGCCTTTGGGCTGGCCGGTGGTGCCGGAGGTGTACAGGATGCAATATGGGTCATCTTCATCCATGTCTGGTTGAACCGGTTCGCGCCCGGCTGCCCCCTCCATGAACTGTTCATACTGCCCGGCGCCCGGAATGTGGGCCCCTTCGAGGGCAATAATATGCTCCACGCTGGTCTGGCCGCGCAGTTCGGCCAGCACTTCCACGAACTCGGGGCCAACCAGCAGCACCCTGGGCTGAGAGTCGTTGAGGATGAACGCCAACTCACGGCCTGTTAGCCGCCAGTTGAGCGGCGCAAAGATTGCGCCCAGTTTGCCCAGGCCGAACAACAGGTCTACATAAGCGATGGAATTATGCGCCAGAATGGCGACCCGCTCGCCTTTCTGCACGCCAAACTGTTCACGTAGAAAGTTGGCTGCCTGGTTGGCGCGTGTGTTGAGTTCCGCGTAAGTGTGGCGACGGCCGGTCTGCCAATCCAGCAGCGCCTCGCGCCCTGGCGTCAAGCGCGCGCGATTGGAGAGCAATTCAGAAGCAAGCGTCATCAAAAACTCCTCACCCTACCTCAACCAACCAGCAGCAGGGACGCAGCAACGCTGCGTCCCTACGCACCTCGCATCCGCGTTAAGTCCCGACCACAATCCCGCCATCCACGCGCAGGGTCTCGCCGGTGATGAAGGAGGCTTCATCGGAAGCCAGGAACAGGTAGGCATTGGCGATATCGCGCGGCTCACCCATGCGCCCCAGCGGAGTGCGGGCCTTCATGCCCTCAATCACCTTTTCAGGCATACTGGCGATCATCTCGGTCGAAATGAAGCCGGGCGCGATGGCGTTGACGCGAATACCGAACTTGCCGAGCTCGCGCGACCAGACCTTGGTCATGCCGATCACACCGGCCTTGGTGGCAACGTAGTTGGTCTGCCCAAAGTTGCCGTCCAGGCCGACAATCGAGCTGGCGTTCAAAATCACACCGCCGTGCTGGCGAGCCATGACCGGGGCGACGGCCTGGGTGCAGTTGAAGACGCCCTTCAGGTTGACTGAAATGACCTGGTCAAAATCGGCTTCGGCCATCTGACCGAGAAGCTGACCCTCTTTGAATTTGATAAGCTGCCCATCGCGCAGGATGCCGGCGTTGTTGATCATCACATCGATCCGGCCGTACTTCTCAATCACGGCCTCGATCCAGGTCTGAACCTCGGCGCGGTTGGTGACATTGATTTTGTAAAAAGCGGCCTGCGGGCCGAGCAGTTTGACCGTTTCCTGCCCGAGCGCCTCGTTAACATCACAAATCACAACTTTGGCGCCTTCCTCGGCGAAACGCAGCGCAGTGGCCCGGCCGATGCCCGCCGCGCCCCCGGTCACGAGTACAACTCTATCTTGCATGCGCATGAAAATTCTCCTGAAAATCTGGGCGCGGCGGGCAAAACGACCCGCCGCGCCCAATTGTTGCGGTTATTTCAGCATTTTTGTAAAGGAGGCCATGAACTCGGCAGGTTTCTCGATAAACGGCGAGTGAGCGGTGCCCTCGATCACAACTTCTTCAAAGGGACCGTACTGCTCCAGAATGCGGCGGGTCTGTCCGACCATGGGCTGGGGCGGGTAGATCTCTTCGCCGGGCCAGCCAGGGACGTAACCCAGCTTACCGAGCGTGCCCAGGTCAAAGAAGGAATTATCCGAAACGATCATGTCCGAATCGCCGCGCACCCACAGCATGGGCGGTTTGGGGCTGGCAGCGATGAATTTCTTGACGGAATCGCCCACGTATTTGGGTGAGATGGCGTTGATCGGGCCGAACTTGCCGGGCGCCACGTTGGGCCAGTTGGCGGATGGCAGCAGGTCGCCAGGGTATTTCTCGCCGCCGATTTTTTCGGTCAACAGGGAGGTCAGCAGATCTTCTTCGCGGGCGGGCGCGAAGGGCGGTTTCCAGTAGAAAGAGTTCATCACCACACGCGGCGAAGCCTGCGGGTTGTCACTGGAGCGGTCGCCAGCGGCGATCAGCTTCGGGAAGTCCGGGTTGACCACGCCGCCGCCAGAGCCGGCGCAGTCATCGTAACAGGGCGTGCCGTCCAGATCTTTCGAGCCGCCAAAGCCGTAGGGCGAGCCGGGGTCAACCACGGTGCCGCTCAAGACGCGCGCCGGCGCTTCGGCCACCAGGCTGAAGACCAGGGTGCCGCCCATCGAGTGACCAGCCACATGCGCCTTTTCAATTTTGAGCGCATCCAGCAGCCCAAGCAGGTCGTCAACCCAATCCGCGGTGCCGCGCGTGGCATCGATCAGCTTGTCTTCAGTATCGCCATAGCCGCGCAAGTCGGGCGCGATACCGCGGTAATCGGCTGGCAGGGCCAGCATGATCTCCTCCCAGTAGCTGGCGGAGGAGGCGTTGCCGTGCAGGAACAGCACCGGGATGCCGTCTTCAGGCCCGCTGAACAGTACATGGGTCTTAATGCGCGGGGTATCGATCATTTTGGAGGTGATACCGGGTAATGTTGGAACAGTAGCCATGCTTTTCTCCTTATGAATTTACTTGCTGATTGGTTGGGATGGGTCGCGCAGTTCGCGCTTGAGGATTTTGCCTGCCGCGGATATGGGCAGGGCGTCCAGAAAGGAAACGGTTTTTGGAACTTTATATTTCGCCAGGCGCGCGGACATAAATTCGAGCAGTTCCGCTGCGCTGGCGGTAGAGCCAGGTTTGAGCACCACACAGGCCTGGCCGATCTCGCCCCATTTTGGGTCGGGCAGCCCGATCACCGCGCACATGAGCACGGCCGGGTGCTGGTAGAGCGCCTTTTCAATCTCGGCCGGGTAGATATTCTCACCGCCGCTGATGAACATATCCTTTTTGCGGTCCACGATAAAGAAATAGCCCTGACTGTCATAGTGCGCCACATCGCCGGTGTGGAAAAAGCCCAGCGCGTCAACCGCCTCGGCCGTGGCCTGCGGATTGTTGAAGTAGCCGGAGCAGGACGATGGGCCTTTCAAGACCAGTTCGCCCTCCTGATCCGGGCCCAGGAACTGGCCGCCATCGTCCACGATGCGGGCTTCCACATAGAAATTGGGACGGCCGATAGAGCCCGCCTTGCGGATGGCATCCTCGGGGGCCAGCGCAAAAATGCCGGGGCCAAACTCGGTCATGCCAAAACCCTGTTTGAAGCGGATACCCTTCTCGTGGGTGTATTTTTCAACCAGCGGGACGGGCAGCGGCGCACCGCCCGAGGTGCAGAAGCGCAGCGCCGAGAGATCGGCCTCCGCCCAGTTGGGCGCTGTCGTCAGCATCTGGTACATGGTTGGTACGGCGGCAAAAATCGTGACCTTTTCGCGCTCCAGCAGGGTCAGCACCTGGCTCGGGTCAAAACTGCGGATCAGGATGGTCAGACCGCCAAAGATAACCTGCGGCAGGGTGTAGACAAACAATCCGCCGGTGTGGAACATTGGGAAGACATTCAAATAAACGTCGTTATGGGTGACATCATGGATGACCGTGTTGAGCGTGTTCCAGGCGATCATGCGGTGCGAGACCTGTGCCGCCCTGGGCAGACCGGTGGTGCCGCCAGTGAAAATCAGCGCGGCGATATCCTCGTCTGTGAGCGTTTCGCAGGTGACGGGCGCATCCGGCGCTGATTGGAGCGTGCCTTCAAAGGGCAGGCTGCCGGGCAGGCCATCCCCCTCCAGGTGCAGGCAGGTCAGAGGGTAATGCGCGCTCAGTTCGGCGACATTGGCCTTGAAATCATCCGAAAATACCAGGATTTTGGGCGTGGTGTTTTGAAAGATTTCGAGCAATTCGTGCCAGTTCAGCCGCCAGTTCAGCGCGGTGTGGATCGCGCCCAGTTTGGAACAGGCGAAGAACAGGTCGAGATGTTCGTAGCCGTCGCGCGCCAGGATCGCCACCCGGTCGCCCTTCTGGATGCCCTGTGATCTAAGCCAGTTAGCCAGCCTGTTGGCGCGCTGGTTGGCCTGGCGGAAGGTCAGATGCCATTCAGGGAATTTTCCGGCATCGATGAAGGCCGGCTTGTCAGGAGAGTACAGTTCGCGTCTTGCCAGGTAGTCACCAATGTACATTTTTTTACTCCTTCAGAAACCGCCCGGCTAAACCCAGCGCCAGACCGAGGACGCCATGGTGATCCCGCCGCCGCTGGCGCAGAACAGGATGTTCTGGCCGGGTTGCGGCCCGCTGCCCTGTGCCAGATCGTCATCCAGCGCCATTACCACGCAGGGTGAGCCGGTGTAACCCCATTTGTCCATGATCCAGTGTGTTTTGGAGATAGGCTGTCTGAGCAGATCCATCATCATTTCAATCGTGCGCCGGTTGAGCTGCGTGAAATAGTAATGGTCGATATCGTCAAAGCTCAGCCCGGCCTTACCGAGCGCGCCCTGCATTAATTTCGGCCAGTATTCAGTGTTGAAAGTGCTGGGAAACTTGCGCACAAATTCCACCCGCGGGCTGCCAAAGGTTAACAGGTTTTCTGGACTGCTCGGGCGCGCGGTGCCACCGCCATAAATCCCGAGCGCATCGTGGTACGAGCCGACCGCCAGCGTATTGCTGGCCAGGAAGCCGGGCTGCGGGCCAACGCCCAGCACCACCGCCCCGGCGCCATCCGCGAACAGGTTGGCGGTTTTCTTATCCTGCAGGTTAATAAAGCGGCTCATCCCATAGCCGCCCGCCACCAGCACATATTTATAGAACGGTTCGGTCAACAGGTAGCGCGCGCCCTGGTCGAGCGCCATAACCCAGCCCGCGCAGGCCGAATTGATATCGTAACAGCCGGCTTTGTGCGCGCCGAGTTTGTACTGCACCACCACCGAAGTGGATGGGGACAGGTAGTCGGGCGTATCGGTGGAGACGATGATCAAATCCAGATCGGCGGCGTTGATCCCGGCGCGTTCCAGCGCCCTTTTGGAGGCTTCAGCCACCAGGTCGGAGGTGACCTGCCCGGGCGCCATCCAGCGCCGCTCACGGATGCCAACATTGGCAAGCAGCCATTCGGAAGTGGAGACGCCCATCAGAGCATCGATTTCCGCATTGCTGACGATCCGTTCGGGGACGTAACTGCCGGTAGCGAGTATCTGGGGGTGGCGGGGCATAAATACTTCCTTGAGGGGTGAGAGTGTTTTAATTCTAATCCATTCCGCGTTGAAACGCACGCGCAAGATTGTTAATGAAACCATGCCGGTTCGAGCCGGTAAACGATCAGCGTGCAAGGAAGCGCCAAATAAAAATTTGCTGTATACTACAGCCATCCAAATGGGGGATCACTGCCCCATCCTTATCAGCCAAATTTGAGAATAACCCATGCCCAACGATCAACGCCTGATTGAAGATTACATCCCCATCGAAGCCATTTCCACGGAAGCCCGGCGCGAGAAATCGATCCGCAAGGGTCACATCTCGACCCTGCACCTGTGGTGGGCGCGCCGTCCGTTGGTGGCAGCGCGGGCAGCGGTCTACGGCGCGCTGGTTGCAGCCCCATCCAATAAACAGGAACGCAAGGATGCGGATGAGTTCGTCACGGCGCTGTGCAAGTACCCGGGCAGCGCCGAAAAAATCCGCCAGGCGCAGAGGCACATTTTGCGGGCGCACGCCGAACGCCTGAGCCTGGAACGCGGCGAGCTGGTGACCGCCGAGGATATTGAAGCCGGGCGCGCGCCGCGCCCGCGCGTGCTGGATATGTTTGCCGGGGGCGGCGCGATCCCGTTGGAAGCGCTGCGCCTGGGCTGTGAGGCTTATGCGCTTGACCTGAACCCGGTGGCGCACCTGATTGAATTGTGCACGCTGGTTTACCCCCAGCAGTTCGGCAGGCCCGACCCTTCGGCCAGGGGCAGCGCGCCGGATGGCAGCTGGGCCGGGCTGGCGGCGGAGGTGGAGCACTGGGGCAAGTGGGTGCTGGAACAGGCGCGCGCCGAGATTGGCGACCTGTACCCGCCCATCCCCGACCCGCAAGCGCAAAAAAAGTCGCAGGAAGAAAAGCAGTTGGATATGAACCTGGCGGTCAGACAGCCCACAGGCAGGTACGACACGGGTTTTTTGACGCCGGTGGCCTATCTCTGGACGCGCACCGTGCCCTGCAAGAACCCGGACTGCGGCGCGATTGTGCCGCTGGCGCGCCAGACCTGGCTGGCCAAGAAAGCCGGGCGCTATGTGGCCCTGCAGCCGATCCTGCCTGCCAATGGTGAAAAACGGGTGCAGTACAAGGTGGTAAAAGCCAAAACGTTGGAAGGCCTGGGTTTTGACCCCGAAGCTGGCAGCAAGGGTGGAAATGTGGCCTGCCCATTCTGCGGAACGGTGGCGGATAGTTCTTATGTGAAAGTTGAAGGAAAAGCAGGGCGGATCGGTGAACAATTAATGGTGGTGGTTTGTACCCAACAGGATAAACAGGGCAAAACGTATCTTGCGACAGAGAATATGCCCGCTGTTCTGCCTGATATTGAAGTTATTCAACACCGCATTCGTGTATTGGAAAAAGCATCCCAGAATGATATTGCCGGTTCACTGACTGTCCCCACAGAAACTTTGCCGGTTGTTGATGCGCGCGGTGCTTTTTTTGTAAAACTGTATGGTTTTGAAAGTTGGGGACAACTATTTAACGCGCGGCAAATGCTTTCCTTGCTGACTTTTGCATCCCAAACTCATTCAGCTTACAAAAAATTGCTTGAGCAAGGCTACACCCTTGAACGTGCCAAAGCCATCACCACCTATCTTGGGATTCTTGTGGATCGCCTGGCGGATTACAACAGCAGTTTTTGTAGCTGGCACAATACAGGCGAAAAAATTGGGCATACTTATGCCCGGCAGGCCCTGGGTATGATCTGGGATTTTGTTGAACTGAATCCCTTTGGAAATGCTTCGGGCAACGCGCTTTCGTCACTGGCCTGGATAACCGGCTACATTCAAAACAATGATGATTTGTCTGGCATTGCGCAAGCAAAACGCGGTTCCGCGTCTCAGACTGCTTTTGAAAAAAATACTTTTGATGCAATCATTACCGATCCACCATATTACGACAATGTTCCTTACTCTGATTTGTCAGATTTTTTCTATGTGTGGCTAAAAAGAAGTATTGGTTTTCTCTATCCAGAGCATTTTTCATCTGAACTTGCTCCCAAAAAGCTGGAAGCGATCATGGATGCAGGCCGTCATCATCGCGATAAAGAAGCTGCGCGGCGTTTTTATGAAGAAATAATGGCAAAGGCTTTTGTAGAAGCCGGGCGCATCCTGAAACCTTCTGCGCCAATGGTGATTGTGTATGCTCACAAAACTACACTTGGCTGGTCTACCCTGGTCGATGCTTTGCGCACAGCCGGGTTTACAGTAACAGAGGCGTGGCCTTTGGATACCGAAATGGGCGCGCGTTTACGCGCAATGGATTCAGCGGCACTGGCATCTTCCATTTTTCTTATCGCCCGGCGGCGTGAAGGCAATGAAACTGCCAATTACGAGCGTGAGGTGCGGCCCGACCTGCAAACCATTGTGCGCGAGCGCCTGGAACGCCTGTGGGCGATGGGTGTGACCGGGGCCGACCTGGTGATCGCCTGCGTGGGCGCCGGTCTGCGGGCCTTCACCAAATATGCGCGCGTGGAATACGCCAACGGCGAGCCCGTCCCGGCCGACACCTTCCTGGCCGAAGTGGAAGGCGCGGTGCTGGAGGCCCTGCTCGAAAAACTGTTTGGGGTCAACTCGGCCGGCATCAGCGGCATCGACCCGGTCACGCGCTTTTATGTGTTGTGGCGCTTCGCCTATCGTTTATCGGCGCTGGATGCGGGCGAGGCGATTGTGTTTGCCTATCCCCAGCACGTCGAACTGGAAGGCCCGCGCGCCCTGACTTCCGGCAGCAATCCGCTGGTGGTCAAGAACAAGGGTCAATATATACTGCGCGATTTTAATGAGCGCGGCGCGGATGAAAAACTGGGCCTGTCCGACCAGCATGCCCAACCCCTTTTGGCAATCAGCACCCAACCCGAACAAAGCGCTTTGATTGATGTGCTGCACCGCCTGCTGTGGCTGGTGGAAAACCGCCCGGCGCTCATCCCGGCCTATCTGGATGAAGCCAAGCCGGATATTGAGCGGCTGCGGGTCGTCTCGCAAACCCTGGCCGGTCAGACGCTTTCCGGCGGCGAGGCGGGCAAAGCCATTGCTGGATCCAAAGGCGCCGAAGCCGCCGCCCTGCGCAAACTGACCACCAACTGGCGTACGCTGATTGATTCACATCGCGGCTCGCTGGAAAGATAAGGAATAAAAAAACCGCTCAAATGAGCGGCTTGAAATAACTGCTCGCCAGGGATATAGGGCCACCCTGCTTCGCAGGGTTTCCTCACGGCATGGAGCCGAATTTTGTCCAATGGCAATTTTATTATACAGGATTACCTGCTGAAAGGCAAATTTTTACGAATGACCGCAGCAATGGATTTCACACCCGAACAAATCCACGCCTTCCGCTACTGGATACAGGGCTACGCCAATTTCTACGAACCGATCGTGATGGAATGGTTCAATGTGGCGGGCTATCGTGTATTGCGCAGGCCTGCCAAAGTTGAGAAGGCGGATATTCAAAAAGCCATCGATGCGCTGTTCGATGGCCGCCGCAAGCTGGGCCGTGAACTGAATGTAAACGAGGTGATTGGGCTGCTCCAAAAACGTTCGCGCATGCAGCCCGATCTGCTGCTCGAAAAAGGCGATCAACGCTACCTGGCCGAACTGAAAAGCTGGGGCGGTGCTGATCAAACCGGCCAATTTGATCTGGCGGTGGCAACCAATAACTTCATTAAGACTCCGACCAAAGGCCTGTTCCTGCTGGTGGATGGTCTGGAAGGTCATCGCATCGCAGGGAAAATCCTGGTGGTGGCGGCGCGCAGCCCGCAGCACCAACAGGTGCATACTCTACTGACCAACGCCTACCAGGCGCCGCTCGAACTACTCTATCTTGATGAACTCTTTCGCGCTCCGCAACTGGCCGGTTTTATTGACCGCCAATTGCGCTATCTGGATGCGGCAGTAGCCGAATTGAAACAGAATCTGGAAGGAAAAACACATGCCTGAACCCCTGCGCCCCTGGTCTGAAATCGTGCGCCTGCAATCTGATGTGGAAGCGGGCGAAAAAGCTACCGCCATCTACGCCATTGATCTGGGCGCGCTGGTCGCCAATGATCCCGGCGTGCCGCGCCTGTACCGTGAATCGCGCGCGTTTTTTGCTGCCACCCATCTAACGAGCGGTCTGCGCCGGCTGCTGGATGATGTACTCAGTGGTCTGGCGGGCGGTGAGGGTGACCGTGTGCTGCAACTACGCTCCCCATTTGGCGGCGGCAAGTCGCATACCTTGGCGGCGCTCTACCATGCCGCTAAAGAGCGCTCCGCGCTTAATGATTTACCGGAAGCCGTTGGTTTGCCCGATCCTGGCCCGGTGCGCATCGCCGTTTTTGATGGCGAGAAATTCGATGTCAATGGAAGCGTGATCAACGGCCATTCTGTTCAAACCATGTGGGGTAATCTGGCCGCTCAATTGGGCTGTTACAGTCTGGTGGAAGCCCACGACCGGGATCAAACCGCTCCCGGTGGGGATGTGGTGGCGCGTATGCTCGGCAAGGCAGCCGTCCACCCGACTTCCACATTGATTTTGCTGGATGAAGTTCTCAAATATATTGAACGCGCCAGCGCTAAAACCATTGGCGATTCCACTCTGGGCCGTCAAAGCCAGGAATTTCTGCATAATCTCTCGGTCGAGTCTGCTGGAACGCCGCGCGTGGTCATGGTTTACAGTTTGCAGGCCAGCGCCAGTGAAGCTTATGGCAATGAACCCCTGCTGGACATGCTCGATCACCTGACCTCCCGTGTGGATGCCAAGCGGGAACCGGTCAGCGGCGATGAGATACTGCCAGTCTTGCGTAAGCGTTTACTGGCTGAAACCCCGGAAGCCGTTGCGACACAGGCCATCGCTGAACTCATGTCGATTGAAGTCACGCGCATGAAAATGGCTCACGCCCCTGACGATTCGGCGCGCAGAGATGCGGAACATGACAGGCTGGCGCTAAAAGACCGTTTTGAATCCGCTTACCCATTCCACCCGGTTTTGATCGACATCATGCGCGAACGCTGGGCTTCCCTGCCACACTTTCAGCGCACCCGTGGGGCCTTGCGCTTTTTGGCCGTTTGTCTTTACACATTGAAACACGAAAACAAGGCTGGCATCTTACTGGCTCCAGGGGATGTTCCCCTCGAAAATGGCGATGTGGCACAGGCTTTTTTCACCGAAGTAGGTCAGCGCGAACCTTTCAAGTCTGTTTTGGAACGCGATTTCTTTGGCCCAAATGCCCGCGTCCCGCGCATTGATGAACGCCTGGTGCGCGAGAACCCACGCTTTACGAATGTTCACCCTGCCAGGAGAATCGCCACAGCCATTCTGATGTACTCCTTTGGGGGTCTAAGTCGACCGGGCGAACCCGGCGGTGAGGCAATCGCCACGGGTGTCACCGAGAACGAACTTCTTTCGGCCATTGTCAGCCCCGAACTCGACAGTATCACCACCCAGGCGGTTCTCAAAGATCTGCGTGAACAATGCCTGTATTTGCACTACGACGGTGTGCGTTATGTTTTCAGAACCAGCCCCAATATCACTCAAACGCTGGAACAGGAAGCCGAGCATGTTCAACGCGAGGAAATCGACCAGGCCATTCAGGAGCAACTCGAAAACCGTCTGCGTGGACGTTCATCGGCCATCCTTTGGCCGCTTGGCAGCGCGAACATTCCCGATCGTGAACCCCGTTTTCTGCTGGCATATTTGCCGCTTGATGCATCCCTGGAGGTTGATTCCATACAGGAAGCCCTGGCCAGCGAGTATTTCACCAAACATGCTGATACTCCGCGCCGCTACCGCAACGGCCTCGGGCTGGCCTTCCCGGATCGAAACCAGGTCAACCCTCTGCGGCATGCCATGAAGTATATGAAAGCAGTGGAACGTGTGCGCAGCAAACGTACCGCCCTCAATCTCACCACCACCCAATTGGAGCAACTAAAAGAGCGTGAAAGTAATGAGAAGACTGCCTTTGAATCAGCCATGCGCAACCTTTACCAGTCCGTCTGGCTGCCGGCGCGAATCGAGGGCAACAACGTTGAACTGGAGAAAGTCAATCTATCCGGCCGCGCACTAAGCGCTCAGGGGCTGCATGAGCGCCTGATGGAAATTCTCGCTTTTCCACCCAAGAAGGTCTTCGATACCATCACCTCTGATAAATTACTTGAATTGATGCGCATGGGAGGTAGCTCTGTGTTGGGTGTGCGTACCGAGCAAATCGTTGAACAATTCTACGCCATCCCCGGATTCCCCCGTCTCGACAGCGAGGCGACGATTCGACGTGCGATTGCCGATGGAGTACAGACCGGGAAATTTGGCTATGTGGGCCGCGGTAGCCAGGTAAACTTTGACGGGATGCATGACAACGAAAGAGTGTATCTGGTGGATGCCGTCAATGTACGCTTGTCCGGGCTCTCGGCTGATGAAGTCGATACCTCCGGCAGCGTCATTGTGCTGCCGGAGGCCATTCGCCCTGAAAGGCCTGTTTCCCCCGTTGAGACTCCATCGCAAACAATGGGTGCGGATTGGCCCGCCGTGCCTGCCGCCCAGCCTGAGCCAACCCTCTCAGTTTCTGTGCCTTACAACGTCCGACCCACTCGTTTGCGCCTGAGTATGTCAATGAACCGCCATCAGTTATTCGCCGCCTGGAACGCCTTTAAAAACCTGGCTGAGGCTGTTGGGGAAATACGCATCACACTCGAAGCCCAAAAACCGGAAGGTTTTGATCCGGCCTGGCTGCGAAACGCACTTTATGAGCCGCTGGACGAAGCAGATATTGAAGTGGATCAAAATTAATTGAAAATACTGGAATACCCCAAAAGCCCACGATTGCAAAATCGTGGGCTTTTGGGGTTAATGGTGCATTTCGGTAAAAAACATACTGCTTTTGGTATAAAGGTGAAAATTATCGTTTGTTTGCTGCGCAAAACACCACGAAAAGTACTGTCCCCCCTTCCCGAAACGGGAAGGGTTCTTTCACCTCGCACACCTGCACTTGCGTTCCGGTGCGATTTGCCAAGCAAATCGTGTGTTCTTGGCGAGGGCCGGGGGTTAGGTCGTCATCGCCAACAATTAAGCAACCCGTGAGCAGTTACTGTTAAATAAACGAACTGAAACGTTGATGAATTTGGTAAGGTGTTTCCTTGCGTTTTTGAAGCCGCAGGGTCATTTCTTGTTGCCCAAAGTTCAATCCGCGGGATTAGATTAAGGCAATACCGCATAAGTTGCTATTTTCTAGTGTCGTCACG
>CAIWAX010000275.1 GCA_903910795.1 uncultured Anaerolineae bacterium | reverse complement strand
GCCCACATGCTTGTGGTGGGTTGCGACTTCGCGGTGAAATTTTTAATCTTTGTTCGGCCGCAAAATCTTTCAAAATGCGGAGTAATACTTTTACAGGCCCTTAGCGGTTCATATAATTTTGAATGGCTTGTACCAACCCGGCGGTGGTGAACTCTTCCGCCGTCAGCACGCGCGCCAGCCCGGCGGCGCGCGCCGCGCTGGCTGTGACCGGGCCGATGCAGGCAAACAGCGGGTCGCCTGGCAGGGCCAGCGGGTTCAGCCCGCTGCGCTGCGCCAGGGCCAGCAAATTCTCAACGCTGGAAGGGCTGGTACAGGTGATCACATCCACGCCCGCCCTGAGCGCGGCCAGGCCGGCGGGCTCCGGCGCGGCGGGCAGGGTCTGGTAAACCGTGATCTCGTGCGCCGTGCCGCCCGCCGCCGCGATGGCCTGCGGCAGATCCTGGCGCGCCAGTTCGGCGCACGGCAGCAGCACCAGCTTGCCTTGCAGTTCACCCAGACCGGGCAGCAGCGCTTCGGCCACATATTCCTCCGGCATCCAGGCCGGTTCCAGCCCCTGGGCGCGCAGCGCCTGGGCCGTTTTGGGGCCGACCGCCGCCACGCGCGCCGACTCCGGCCAGCGGGCCGGGCGGTCAGCGCACTCACAGACCACCTGCACCGCGTTGGCGGAGGTGAAGATGACCCAATCGTAGCGCGGCAGACGGCTGAGCGCCAGCGCCAGGGCCTGGTTCTCGGCCAGCGGGCGGATCTCGATGACAGGCAGAAAAAGCGGCTCGTAACCGGCCGCTTGCACCGCTTGCCCAAATTCTTCCGCCTGGGCGCGCGGACGTGTGATCAGGATGCGCTTCATCTCAATCCCAGAAAGTCCACCGCGCCGCGCACCAAAGCGGCCAGCGACAGGCGCTGACCCAGCTCAAGCGCGTCCGCGCCTGTGCCCGAGACGCGGATCACCTGATCACCGTGCGGGTCGGCTGCCAACCCGTCCAGATGCAGGTCACCCGTCAGGGGTTGCACTCTGGCGTAGGCTGCCACCGGCACAGAACAGCCGCCGCCCAGCCCCAGCAGAAAGGCGCGCTCGGCGGTCACGGCCCGGCGCGTGGCCGGGTCTTCGAGCGCCGCCAGCCGGGCCAGCGTCTCTGGATCATCCGCGCGGCACTGCACCGCCAGCGCCCCCTGCCCGGGCGCGGGCAGCATCACATCCAGCTCCAGCCACTCGGTGACGTGTTCAGCCAGCCCCAGGCGGGTCAGCCCGGCCCCGGCCAGGATGATGGCGTCATACTGTTCGGAGAGCGCCTTGCGCAGGCGCGTATCGACATTGCCGCGCAGTGAGGCGGTCTTCACGTCCGGGCGGGCCGCGCGGATTTGGGCCGCGCGCCGCGGGCTGGAAGTGCCCACCAGCGCCCCGGCCGGCAGGCTGGCCAACGTGAAGCCCTCACGCGAGATCAGCACATCGCGCACCTCGGCGCGCGCCGGGATGCAGCCGAGCGTCAGACCGGCCGGGTTCTCAACCGGCAAATCCTTGAGCGAATGCACGGCGCACTGCACACTGCCCGCCAGCAGCTCGCTTTCCAGCTCCAGCGTAAAAAGGCCCTTGCCGCCGATTTCGGGCAGCGGTTTATCCAGAATCTTATCGCCCTGGGTGGTGATGACCCGTTCCTCACATTCCAACCCGGGATGGGCGGCCTGCAGGGCGCTGATTACCCAGCGCGTCTGCCAGCGGGCCAGGGCCGAGGGGCGCGTCGCAAAAACCAGTCTGGCGGCCATCTTAATCCGCCGCCGCGCCGTCGCCGGGGTAGGAATTCACCCCCGCGCCGCTGTGTAAGTTGAAGAGCGTGCGCGCCATGGAGGCCAGCTCGGGCGCGCGCGGTGAGGCCGCCTCGGCCCGCAGGTGGTTGGTGGGGTTGGCGAGCAGTTTCTTGATCATGGCCTGGGTCATGGCCTCAATGTGCTGGCGTTCGCTCTCGGTCAGGTCTGGCAGGTGGCGCAGGGTTTTCTCCAGCTCGGCCAGCCGGATGGATTCGGCCTGGCGGCGCATGTCGCTGATCAGCGGCAGCATGTCCAGCGTCCCCAGAAAATCCATGAACTTGACCAGCTCTTCAGAAAGAATGGCGCGCGCCTGTGGCACTTCGGCGGCGCGTTCGGCCAGCGACTGTTCGAGGGTGGTGTTCAGGGTATCCAGGTCATATAACTTTACCTGCGGGCTGAGCGCGCAGTCCGGGTCGATGTCGCGCGGCAGGGCAATGTCGATCAGGGTCAGCGGGCGGGTCGGGCGGGCCCGCATGGCGGCCGCCACCATCGGCGCGTAAATTACCAGGTGCGGCGCGCCGGTCGAGGCGATTACAATGTCGGCGCGGGTCAGCGCGCTGCCCAGGTTTTCAAAGGTGTCAGTCTCGGCGCCCCATAATTCGGCCAGCTCGCGGGCGTGCGCCAGGGTGCGGTTGATGACCAGTAAATGCTGCGCGCCGCGTTTGCGCAGTGATTCGACGGCCAGTTGGGCCATCTCGCCCGCGCCCAGGATGACGACCTGCGCCTGGCTGATCTCAGGTACCGAGCGTTCGCACAGCGCGGCGGCCAGCGAGGAGACCGAGGCCGGGTTGCGGCTGATGGCGGTCTCGGTGCGGACGCGTTTGCCAGCGTGGATGGCGGCCTGGAACAGCCGCGAGAGCAGCGGCCCGCTGGCGCCCACCCCGCGCGCCAGCTCCAGGCTGCGGGTCACCTGTCCGAGGATCTGCGGCTCGCCCAGCACCAGCGAATCCAGCCCGGCTGCCACTTCCATCAGATGCTCTACCGCCTGTCTATCGCTCAGACGGTAGAGGTGCGCGTGCAGTTCGCGAGCTGGCAGGCCGCTCGTTTCGGCCAGGAAGGCTTCCAGGGCCGGGAAGGACGGCTTGCGCGAGGCGCTGTACAGCTCGGTGCGGTTGCAGGTCGAGACGATGACCATCTCCGAACCGGTTTCATCCAACCGTCCGCAGCTCAGGCGGGCCAGCGCGGCGCGCGCCTGGTCTTCGCTGTAGGCCAGCTTTTCACGCAGTTCCAGCGGGGCGGTGGTGTGGTTGAGGCCAAGACACAGGATGTGCATAAGTGTTTTTTCCAGGTTTCGGGTGGATTGATAGCATGCCCGGTCCCAAATCCACATGCTTTTATGGGTTTGGGACCGTCAGGGTATAACCAAATCTGATGCAAATATACCCGCCCTATGCCCGGAGATGTATATAGATTTCTGTAGATTTGCCTTAGTGTTGGTTAATAATTTCACGATCAGATGGGGGCAAGGTAAACAAGACTTCGGAAATCTTAAAGATTTCCGAAGTCTCTGATGAGCAGAGGTGTAGCCCGCACGAAAGCCCCAGCCCTTGTCGATGGATTACCCGCCCTTACAGCCAATCGATTGCGAGCGTTTTCAATGGGGTTATAATACGGAAATATGGTATCAGGCGCGGCGTTGCCCGCTTATTCTGTAATCTACAGGCGGTTGAGATAAATATTAAATACCGTGTATGGCTTGAACGAGCGACAAACTCTGAAACTCTCCGGATGGGCGCTTCCTCCGTGCTGGTGGGTCTGGCGACTGGGGCTGGGGTCTGGTTGTTCAAGTGGCTTTTCGGCCTGGTGAGTACTTTCTCTTTTGGGATGTTTAGCGGCTGGCTGGTTGTGCTGGTGCCGGTGATTGGCGGTTTGCTTGTCGGATTGCTGACGCAGTATTTCATCGGGCCTGAGAAACTGCACGGCACGGCAGGCATCATGCAGGCCGTGGCCCTCTCAGGCGGCAGACTACATTATGAGAAAGCACCCCTAAAAACTGCCGCAGCCATCCTGTCCATCGGCGCCGGGGCCTCTGTTGGGCCTGAAGATCCCTCCGTGCAGATCGGCGCGAACCTGGGTTCCATGCTCGGCCAGCTTTTGCGTATGTCGGACGAACGTATCCGTACCCTGGTGGCGGCCGGGGCGGCCAGCGCCATTGCGGCGGCCTTCAATGCGCCCATCGCCGGGGTGTTTTTTGCCTTTGAGATTATCCTGGGCGAAATTGGCACCCCCGCCATGGGCATGATCCTGGTTGCTTCAGTGACTTCCTCGGTTTTCACCCAGGCAGTTTCGGGAAGTTCCCCGGCTTTTCAAATACCGGCCTATGCCTTCAACTCTGTTTGGGAACTGCCGCTGTACCTGGCGCTGGGCCTGTTGGCTGGGCCGGTTTCCGCATTTTATGTGTACCTGCTCTATAAAATGCAGGATTTGTTTGGCCGCTGGCGGGTCTCCCCGCCGCTCAAAACGGCCGCTGCCGGTCTGCTTATCGGTCTGACCGGTCTTTTCCTGCCGCAATTATTTGGTGTTGGATACAGTACCATCGGTGATGTCTTGAACAGAAATAATCTCGGCATCTGGCTGCTGCTGGCCCTGCTGGTTGGCAAGCTGCTGCTGACGCCGCTCAGCATCGCCGGAGGATTCCACGGCGGCGTGTTCGCCCCGGCCTTGTTTATCGGCGCAACCCTGGGTGGGGCCTTTGGGCTGGTTGCAGCCCGCCTGTTCCCCGGCCTGGGGGTCAGCCCGGCGGCTTTTGCGTTGGTGGGAATGGCGGCGGTCCTGGCGGGCGCAGTACACGCTCCGCTGACGGCGGTTATCCTGCTTTTTGAAATGACCAATGACTATCATATTATTTTGCCGCTCATGTTCGCGGTGGCCGTCAGCCTGCTGATCTCGCAGCGCATCCAAAGGGACTCGGTTTACGCGTTGGGATTGGCGCGGCATGGCATTCGCCTGGATCGCGGCCGGGATGTGGAAGTAATGAGCGCCATTACCGTGGCGGATGCGATGCACATCCAGACTGAAGTGCTGGCCGAAGAGATGAGCCTGGATGAAGCCGCCGAAACGTTAACGCGCACCCGTCACCACGGCCTGCCAGTGGTCAATTCCGCCGGTTTGTTTGTCGGCATTTTGACCATCCAGGATATTGAGCAATCGAAGTTTGAAACAGTCGGGCAGGCCTGCACGCGCGAGGTGGAAGTGGCCTACCCGGATGAAACCCTCAACATGGCCCTGCGGCGTATGAGCAGCCGCGATGTAGGCCGCCTGCCGGTGGTGGCGCGCGAAAATCCGCGCAAACTGCTTGGCCTGCTGCGCCGGGCGGATGTTATTCATGCCTATGACCTGGCGCTCACCCGCCGGGTCACTCAACGCCACCAGGAACATACTGTGCGGCTGGATGCGCTGACACCTGCCAACGTGCAAGTGTCGGATATCGCGGTGGAGATCGGCGCAGCGGTGGCGGATAAGGCCATGAAGGACATCCCGTTTCCGCTGGAGAGCGTCATCGCCAGCGTGCGGCGCGGCGGTCAGGTCTTCATTCCGCGCGGCGAAACCGTTCTGCGTGCCGGTGACATACTGGTTGTCGTGGCGGAAGGCGAAGCCTATCAGGCGGTTGCGCGCTTATGCCGCCAGCCGGACGGAAAGTTATCGGGTTCGGAAAGGTGATGGCGCAGCATGCTATCGGTTCGTCGCCTGCGCTGCCAATCGATACCCCGTCATTACTATGCCCGGAGACTTCGGAAGTCTTTAAGACTTCCGAAGTCTGATATGGGCGCGCGCTGGTTGTGTAAGGGCCGGTCTCCAGCAAAGCACCTGGACGCTGTCTCGTGCAGTGGTCATTGCGGGCTGGAAATCTAAAGACCCGCCCCTCTACCGCCGGTCGGTCACAGGCCTTTTTTGGGGAGGGGTATATCTCCCCGGAGACTTCGGAAGTCTTTAAGACTTCCGAAGTCTGGTATGGGCGCGCGCTGGTTGTGTAAGGGCCGGTCTCCAGCAGAGCATCTG
>CAIWAX010000274.1 GCA_903910795.1 uncultured Anaerolineae bacterium | reverse complement strand
CTGCTCAAAATGGCCGAGCAGTACAACGGCGCCTTGCTGTGTGACAGCGTTGGTCTGGGCAAAACCTTTATCGGCCTGATGCTGATCGAGCGCCTGTTGTTTGACCGCAAACGTGTGGCCCTGATCGTCCCCAAGTCTGCCCGCGCAGCGGTCTGGGAGGCTAAACTGCGCCGCTATTTGCCGGGAGCCTCGGGCGCCTTCAGCAACCTGGTGATCTACAACCACACCGACCTGCTGCGCGGGGGCGAATACCAGCAGCGCATGGCCGAGATCGCCGAAAAAGCAGACGCCGTGCTGATTGACGAAGCCCATCACTTCCGCAACCAGGGCACGCGCTCCTACCGCAAGCTCTTTGATATGCTGGCGAATAAACAGTTATTCCTGCTGACCGCGACACCCATTAACAACACTACTCTTGACTTACAGCACATGCTCGAATTGTTCTCGCGCCGTGAACCGGCCTATTTCCGGCGCCTGGGCATCCACAGCCTGGTGGGACATTTCCGCGAATTGGAACGGGCCCTGCAGCGCATGACGGGCGATGCGGGTGCGGAATTGAGCGCGGCTGAAGCCGAGCATATCCTTTCCAACGACAGCCTGTTCCGCGAACTGGTGGTTCAGCGCAGCCGGGCGTATGCTCGCCGCAGCCAGGAACAACAGGGCGGTGCAAAGGTGGTTTTTCCCGAACGCAGCGCGCCTCAGGTGGGAAAGTACTCATTGGTCAAAACGTACGGCCGGCTGTTGGGTGAATTGGAAAGAGCCTTCAACAAGCAGAAACCGCTGCTTTCACTGGCTATCTACAACCCGCTCTCTTATCCTGTCCAGTTGAGCCTGGATAATGTTCAGACCAACCAGGAGTTCCAGTTTGAAAAAGGACGCCAGGAGCAGATTGTCGGCCTGATCCGCACCATGCTGTTGAAGCGCTTTGAAAGTTCAGCCAGGGCTTTTCAATCCACCTGTGAGGGTCTGCTGCTCAAATTGCTGGCCTGGGTACAGGTTCATTCCGAAAGCGCCGCCGAAAAACGACACCTTGCACGCTGGAAAGATCAACACGAAGAGCTGCTGACAGGCGTCAACGCCCACCGCCGCGAAAATGATGGCGAGGAAGAGACCGAGGAAGACGCCAGTTTGCCGCAAGAACTTCTTGATGATGTTGTCAAACTGTCTCGCAAAGAATACCGCGTCGAGGAAATCATGGATGAAACCTTCCTTGACATGGATCAACTGGTGGAATTTCTAAAGGATTTGCGCGATTTTTCCCCGGCTAATGACGACAAGCTGCAAACCCTGCTGGCCCTGCTCAAAAATGACCCGCTGGCTGGCAAACATAAGGTCTTGATTTTCAGCGAATACCGCGATACGGCCCGCTACCTGTTCAAGTCGCTCAAAGAAGCAGGCCTGACACGCGTGGCTGAAGTGGATAGCTCCTCAGGCGCCGATCGGGGTGAAGCCATCACGGCCTTTGCGCCCTATTACAATGACTCATCCACCGCGCAGTTGGCGGCCAGCGGCCAGCCGGAAACCCGCATCCTGATCAGCACGGATGTGCTTTCTGAAGGACTCAATCTGCAGGATGCCAGCCTGATGATCAACTACGATCTGCACTGGAACCCGGTGCGCCTGATGCAGCGTATCGGCCGCGTGGACCGGCGCCTCGATCCGCGGGTGGAAGCTGAACTGGTAGCAGACCATCCCGAAGTGCAGGCTTTGCGGGGTAAGGTGCATTTCTGGAACTTCCTGCCGCCAAACGAACTGAACGACCTGCTCAAGCTATATGAGCGCGTGGCTCACAAAACCCTGCGTATTTCCAAGATTTTTGGGATCGAGGGTTCCAAATTACTGCGCCCGGATGATGACTTTGAAGCCCTGCGCGAATTCAACCAGGCTTACGAAGGCACCACCTCGCCGACCGAGGAGATGCGCCTGGCCTACCGCGACCTGCTCAACCGGCAGCCCGGGCTGGAAGAGCGCCTGGCGGGTCTGCCGCTGCGGGTCTTCAGCGGCAAGCGTCACCCGCTGGCTGGCGCGAAGGCCGTCTTTTTCTGTTACCGCTTGCCCGGGCCGGATGTGAGCGGGGAATGGAATCTGGAGACTGGCTCGGCGCAGTGGTACCTGTTCGATCTGGCCAGCGGCAACATCCTGGAAGACGCCGAGGCCATTAACCGCCTGATCAAGTCTGAGCCGGAGACAGCGCGCCAGTGCCTGATCCCACCGCCCAGCCTGATCGAGGCCCGCAAAAAGGTGGAAGCCTTTATCAAGGATGAGTATATGAAGCCGCGCCAGGCGCCTGCCGGCCTCAGGCCGGTTTTGAAGGCCTGGCTGGAGTTAAATTAAAATAACCCGCCCTGCTAGCCGG
>CAIWAX010000273.1 GCA_903910795.1 uncultured Anaerolineae bacterium | reverse complement strand
GTTAACAGCCCAGACATACACCAGCCAGTTTACGCCAATAAAGATGGCAGCGACAAAATATATCAACAGCACGCGCCGGTTAAAAGCCGCTTTGCGTAAAGGTGTCAACTGGCGGCTGACAAGCACAACAATGAATAAAATAATAAATGACCAGGCAATTCGGTGACCAATTAACTGGACTGCATCCACCTGATGCAGCCATTTCCAGTAAATGGGGAACAGACCCCAGATTGAGTACGCTCCAAACGCATACCAGAATCCCTTATTCTGCATGTCAAATTCTCCTTGTGACCGGCAAGTATACCAATTAATATTCCAATCCCCGGAAACAACAACCGGGGATTGGGTCAGAATTCGAGTGCTTTATACAGGAACTGCCTGGTAGCCCTTCTTTTTCACTGCGGCGATGATTTGCTCGTCCATCACTAATTTTTCATCATATTCGATCACCATTTGCCCCTTATGGTAGCTGGCGTTAATTTCCTTAACGCCCGGCAAATCATCTTCAATACTTTCAATTCGCATGGAACAATTGGCGCAATGCATACCCAATATCCGGAACATTTTTTTCATCAGGTTGTCCGTAACTTTTTAATTGAGATCGAAAATAATTTGGCCTGTATACATACCCATCGAGCATGTGAACTGCATAACAGTATTGGCTGGTTGTGGCGGGATATCAATTACAACCCTCCCGCTGGCTGGCAGTAACTGTTCCACGTTCAAAGATGGAATGACAAAACCTCGCGCACATGAATAGGTATTTTGTGTAATCATGTTCAATTTAAGCGACTTATTTGCCATCGCATGCAGGATACGCGGAGAGTAACCATCGTTTGTGGCATTCAAAAGCAAAACCCCGCTGCCCCCAGAAACTGGTGCTGTTTGTGCCACTGGCGCAGCCCCCATCCACGATTGCGCCCAATTCATCAAGGAAGGCGCACCCATCAATGTGAATCCAGAATCGATCGACACCAAGCCAAGCATTAAAACTACCACCGCCACTACCCGCATGAAAATTGTTTCCATTTTGGAGCCAAGTTCGGTCGCCAGAAATGAGACAATAAAAAATACCGGACTCGTACCCAGGGTGAATGCCAGCATCAAACCAGCCGCCTGCCATGGATCACCTGTGCCGATGGCCACCGCCATCATAGCCTGTGTCACACCACATGGGATCAGGACGGTCATTACACCGAGGAACAAAGGAGTAACAAATTCTTCACTTTTGGATGTGCGCCGGATGTAGCGTGTGATAAATTTTGGCGGCTCAATTACAAAATACCGGAAAATTGGATGAATATTGAACATCCGCAGGGCATTGCCCACCATGAACAAGCCAATCAGGATCAACAAGACAGCACGCGTAACCGGGTTCAACTTCAACACTGAACCAAGCGCTCCAAGCAAGAATCCCAAAACTGTATAAGCAGCAACTTTCGCACCCAGAAACAATAAAATCGGTAATGCCATCCGAGAGTGAGAGCGCTGGAGGGCCTTCAATTTTTTCTTTCCAGTGGCAACCGGGCGGCTGAGCATTTCCCGTTCCAACTGCCTCTCAAGAGAGCTCGCCAACAGACCACCCTGGACTGCCAGACAACTCAACCCACCTGTCGTCAGTCCGGTAATAAATGCAACAAGGTATTGATCCATATTTTAGGTTTACCTTTCGATTCTGTTACCGAATTTTGGCGGCGCGCAAGCGCAGACTGTTAGAAACCACGAATACACTACTAAACGCCATCGCACCAGCGGCCAACATCGGGTTGAGGAAACCCAGCATGGCTGACGGGATCAGGATGATGTTGTATATAAAAGCCCAAAAAAGATTTTGCTTAATGGTTCCAAGCGTTTTGCGCGAAAGGGAAATCGCACGCGCTACGCTGCGCAAATCACCGCTGATCAAGGTCACAGGAGCCGCAGCCATGGCAACATCCGTACCTGTGCCAATCGCCAGACCGACATCTGATTGAGCCAGGGCGGGTGCATCGTTTACTCCATCACCTACCATCGCCACCACAGCACCAGTTTCCTGCAATTTCTTGATCTCTGTGGCCTTTCCATCCGGAAGCACTTCCGCCAGAACGGCATCAATGCCAACCGCTTTCGCGATAGCCTCGGCAGTTTTCTGATTGTCACCAGTAATCATGATCACCTTCAAACCTATGCGATGCAACTCGGAAATCGCTTCCACCGAACCATCTTTGACAGTATCTGCCACTGCAATGATGCCGCACACCTGTTCATCAACTGCTACAAGCATGGCAGTTTTTGCTTCGGATTGCAGACGTTCGACATCTTTCTCCAGGCCGCCTAGTGGGTAGTTTCTGGCTTTCATCATACACAGATTTCCCACAGCCACCTTGCGTCCCTCAACTTCCGCTTCCACACCATGACCGGCTTCAGATTTAAAACCGGTTGGTTCATATAACTCCAGACCCTTGTTAGTGGCTTCGGCCCAAATCGCTTCTCCCAACGGATGTTCACTACCCTTTTCCACCGAGGCAGCCATGCGAAGCAACTGTTGTTCGTTAAAACCGCCATCGGTCAGGATATTCGTGACCGCCGGCTGACCTTTGGTGACAGTACCGGTTTTATCGAGCACAACAATTGTAATTTTCCCTGCCCGCTCCAGCGCTTCGCTGTTCTTAAACAATATGCCCAATTCAGCGCCCTTGCCAGTGCCAACCATAACGGCCGTGGGCGTCGCCAACCCCATGGCACACGGACATGCGATTACCAAAACCGCCACCATGTTCACCAGCGCGCGAGTAAAAGGTGTCATGCTGGCGTTCATCGCCATCGGGCCGCCGAAGAAATACCATCCAATAAAAGTCAGCGCGGCAATCCCGATCACGGCTGGCACAAATATCGCGGAAACCTGGTCAGCTATTTTCTGAATAGGAGCCTTGCTGCCCTGTGCATCCTCCACCAGGCGCACAATTTGCGCCAGGGCGGTTTCTTTTCCAACCTTTGTCGCCTCAAACCTCAACATTCCGAGCTTGTTGATCGTTGCGCCGATAACCGGATCGCCCGGCCCCTTCTCCACTGGCAGAGATTCGCCTGTCAGCATCGATTCATCGGCTGCCGAGCGTCCTTCAACCACCACACCATCCACGGGAATTTTTTCGCCTGGGCGCACCAGAACCATATCTCCAACTCTGACTTCATCAACTGGCACATCAATCTCGAGGCCTTCACGCACGATACGGGCAGTCTTGGCACGCAGACCCATCAACTTCTTGATGGCATCGCTAGTGCGGCCTTTGGCCCTGGCTTCCAGGAATTTTCCCAAACGGATCAGCGTAATGATGACTGCGGCGGTTTCAAAGTACACATGACCATCCAACCAACCGAAAGTTACAGGCAGTGAATAGAGAAAGGCAACCGAAGAACCCATCGCGATCAGCACATCCATATTGGCTGAACCATTCCGCAAAGATTTATATGCGCCCACATAATACTGCCAGCCAACATAAAACTGCACAGGTGCAGCCAATACCAGCATCAGCCAATTAAACCAAGTTTGTACAGGCTGCATGCCACCCATTGTCTGAGCAATCGCGTTATGATCCGGCAAGTAGAAAAACTCCGGCAGTATGCCAAAATCCTTGCCCATCGATAACAGGAAAAGAGGCACAGTGAAGATCAATCCTATAATCAACAAACGCCGTTGCTGGTTGATCTCACGCTCGCGGGCCTGCGCTTCCACATCCGCCGCATCCCCGCCCAATTCCAACGCCTCAAAACCAGCGCTGGCAACCGCTTGACGGATTTCAGCCTGGGAAATGATGGTCGGAATATATTTCACCCGTGCTTTTTCAGTGGTAAACGTCACCTGGGCTTCCAACACCCCCTCCAATTTTGAGAGAGCCTTTTCCAGACGGCGGGCGTCGGTATCGTCTGCCAGACGTTTAATGACTAGATCAGCTTCACCAGTGGCAACGCCATATCCGGCGCGTTCCACTTTGGCAAGGATGGTTCCCAAATCCAATTTTGCTGGATCAAATTGAACCGTTGCGCGTTCAGATGAAAGGTTCACAATTGCACTGCCAACCCCATCAAGCCGTTTCAAATTGCGTTCAACCGTTGCTACGCAATTAGCACAGGTCATACCAGTAATAGGAAGAACAAGTTGTTTAGTTTCAGTCATGCTGTTTCCTTAATTTAAATAGGCGCAGCCAACCAGGAAAGAAGTTTGCCGCGCCCAGAGCAATTCCAATAATAATTTACACGGCTACCGGGTAATCGATTAAGGCCAGCAATGCTTTGATTTTATCCTCTGAAGCCGGTGCATCAAAGGTCACTTCAACTTTTCTGGATTCCTGATCCGCTTTGACATCTTTGACACCATTAACATCTGAAAGTTCGGTCTGAATGGTGTGGACACAATGTCCGCAGGCAATATTGGGAACAAAATACGTAACAGTGGTCATATTTCTCTCCTTGGTGAAATTTTTCAGGCTACACTTTTGTAGCCGTAGCGAACACTTCAGCTATTTCTTTTAATACCCGTTCACGCTCCCCTGCATCATCTCCCTGAATAGCAGTAGTAACGCATGAGTTTAAGTGGTTTTCCAAAATACCACCGCTAACCTTATTGAGAGCGGATTGGATGGCTTGAATCTGGCGTATCACATCTATACAATACGAATCTTCCTCAACCATCCGGATAACACCCCGCATGTGGCCTTCCACTGTTTTCAATCGTTTCAAGGTTTGATCTGGTCGCATATTTCGTTTCCTTATCACCCCCCCCAGGGGGGTAGGGTGATCCAATAATAAGGCCTTATAAATTACCTGTCAAGATATTTTAGGGGAATCGTGATAATACTCATGTAATTTTTATGATTAATATATTACAATATGGCATAATTAAACTTGTATTTTATAAGCATTTCTAATCGAATTCGCATCCATCAAATATTCTCACCCACAAAAGACTTACTCAGGAGGAATATATGCCCAAACAGAAACATGAAATGGAAGGGGAAGTTTACTTTCCATCTGCCGAAGTGATCGCCCAGGCTAACCTGAAGGACTGGGATAAGGTCGCTGACTTTGCC
>CAIWAX010000272.1 GCA_903910795.1 uncultured Anaerolineae bacterium | reverse complement strand
CCCTGGCACCGTCCGCCAGGGCAGGTGTTGCGCGCTCTGCGGTGAAAGCTGTTTTTGTAGTGAAGTCGTGGATGGTTTCGCATCAAACCAAAAAATAAATCAGAACAAGCGTTTTTCAAATTTAGCGAGTAGGTAATGGGATGAAATAGAACTTGCGTTCTGTTTATAAATGGGTTTTAATATTAAAAAAGGAGGCTGCAAATATGAACTATGCGTGGATGAAACTGTATGTTGATCTATTGGATGATCCCAGGATGGGGACGATGTCGGATAGCCTGTTCAGGTATACCATCCTGATATTTCTGATTGCCTGCAAGAATGGAGGGTCGGGGGGGTTGCCAGGTTATGGAACTTTGGCCTGGCTATTAAGGAAAAAAGTAAAAGAGATTGATGAAGTTATTTACTGTTTGCTTGAGAATGAGGTCATCATTCAAAGGGATGGGAGGTGTATTGTAAAAAAATTATGTAAAAAGACAAGGCTGGATGAGTTTCAACGAAAGACAAATAAAGCATAGGAGTGGTGTGTCACAAATCAGTCACGAAAACGTGACATTAACAGACACAGACTCAGATATAGAGTTAGATACAGATATAGATAAAGATAAAGAAACAGACTCAGACAAACAAAAAGAAGAGAGGGTGTTGAATATTATTTCTTCTTATAAATTTCCGTCAATAGACGAACAAAAGCGTATATCAAAAGTTGCTGGTTCTAATGGAATTTGTGGTATTGCCATTTTTTTCAAACCATCCACGAATTTTGCGCGAATCCACGAATATTTATGCGCAAATTCGTGGCTTATTCGTGGATGGTTTCGCATCAAACCACAAAGTAAAGCAGAACCAGAAAAGTTGGATAAAGGCCGGGTTCAATATCAATCAGCCGGGCGGATGTTATTGCCCTGGATAAAAAGAGGAATGTCTTGAAGAGATTTAGGAAATTTTATTGGAGAAGAAAGAGTTACATTAAACAACAAACCTTGTTTGATGATGCTCCAATATTGACCATTAATTTAAGACATAATACTTCCATTGAACGAAAAGAGGTAATGGAGGCTGAGTTTATTCTAAAATCAAGGGCAAACTGGTCTCGTGATTATTTGGACTTGGTGGAAGCCGGGTGGAAGTGGGAAAAAGCGGCTTATATTGCCTGGGCAAGCGCGCCGAAGAAATTAAGGAAGCCTGAATTTTTGTATCAATTTGCGGAATTGATTGGCGCGAATCGAAAAACTATTTATCGATGGAAAGAAGATTTTGCGATGAATATGATTATTCGAGAGCGAATTCTTTCGCCTTTGTTGGATCACCGGAGGGATGTGATCGATGCGTTGGTTGAAAGTGCCACAAATCCGGATGCCAGGAATTATTCTGATCGGAAGATGTTTTTAGAAATAACTGAGATTTATGTGCCTGGAAAGGTTTTGCTTGACCAGGTTAGAGGTGAAGGGCCGGGGTTTATTGAAAATAAATCTGATGAGGAGTTGGAAAGGATCATTTTGAATGAATCTAATAGGTTGCCCGATGAAGAAAGGTCTGATGAATTGGTGGATAGCGATGCAGGGGGGCATGTATTACGGAGGCCAGCGAGGAAGCGGAGAAGAGGTTAAATAGCCGGGTGTTTTCTGCGGGATTATTGCAGGTTGCAACGTGAGTCCAGACTTCCGAAGTCGCCAAAGGACGGCGAGACTTCGGAAGTCTTATCTGGTCAGAGTTTTTGGTCGCAGGTGTTTCGAAAGCCACAGTGGGCACAGCGCGCCTGGCTGTCATGGGAGCGGGCGATTTCTGCGCGGCGTTCGTCACGACGCATTTCGGCCAGGATGTCCAGGAGGGCGCTTTCGAGTGCGGGTGTGTAATCGATGGCAAAAGTCTGATTTTCGTAGTGGATGATGCCGTAGGGGGGACGGGTGCGCATGGTTTTTTCGACGAGCAGGCAGTAGGCGGCCAATTGGTAGATGTGGGAGTCGTAGGGTGCGCCTCCGTGAGGGGCGCGCCCGGTTTTGACTTCGACCGGGATGATGCGGCCGTTTTTTTCGACCAGGTAATCGGGTTTGCCTGTCAGGCCGAGCATTCCATCGTAAAGGGGGGATTCGACTTTGCTGCCCCAGGCGCGAGTATCGGTGTATATGACCCGTCCTCCTGGCAACCCGGCGGTTTTTTGTGTCCGGTTGGATTGCCAGAGCAGCACAAGTGCGGCGAGGATGAGCGCGATGGCGGCATAGATGGGTAACATCATCAGCCCCCCAGGAATTTTGTCAGGCTCAAGGTGGTTAGCAAGATGCAGGCGGCCAGGAGCAGGATCAATCCGAGGGCGCGCATCAGGCTGGCGGCCAGTATCTGGCGTCCATGCTGGCGGTGTAGTTCGGTTCCAAGTGCCATTTCGGTCTGGTTGATGGATTCATGGCCGTGGATGCGGTGCCACCAGGCCCGGCGGCAGTAGAGGTAGGTGCCTATGTCAGATGCGCGGATGGGTTTCATGATTGGGGGGGGTAAGTCTGGCCGGAAGTCTATCATGTTTTTGGAGTTGGTCAATGCACAGCACTTTGCACAGCACTTTGGGCAGCAATTTCTCAAACCGGGATTATTCCATTTCGCTAATAGGTTATATAATCAAGGCATGGGTGCACTGCAAAAAGGGCATTTCACCACAGAGCGCGCAGAACACGGAGATTTTTAACGATCCGACAGGGCACGTGCCGGTAAAGAAATGGCTTATTCTTTGTGCATAACGAAGTGTATGCTGTGCATTTTGAAGAAATAAACTCTGCGATCTCGGTGTTCTGTGTGGTTAATGGTTTTTGCAGTTAAGTCAAGTCATGGAAATGACCCAAATGTCTTAACCATGATTGGAAGGATTGAAGGATGCACAGGATGGAAAGTACCCAATTTTCGCATGCGATTGAGGTGCGTTATGGCGATCTTGACCCACAGGGGCATGTTAATAACGCCAATTTTCTGACGTATCTGGAGCAAACCCGTATCCATTACCTGGTCGAGTTGGGTCTTTTTAAGAAGGGTGAATCTTTTTTGGAAGTGGGTATTATTGTGGCGGAGGCGCAAATCACTTTTTTGTCTCCGATTTTATTTGGGATGAAGGTGGTGGTTGAGGCGCGGGTGACGCGCCTGGGGAATAAGTCGATGGATATGGTTTACGGGATGGTTGACAGTGAGACTGGCGCGCAGTTGGCACGGGCCAGCACTACGCTTGTGACGTATGATTACCACTCGAATAAAACGATCCTGATTCCGGATGGATGGCGCAGCAGGATTAGTGAGTTTGAGAAATTTTAACATTTGTGTTTGATAAGTTTGATATGGAAAGTACCCATAAGTTCATCAGTATGGAGTTCGCATAAAATGTCTCTGCCCAGTATTGATAGCAAGTTTTTGATGGAATTTTTGGTTGATTTGTTGAATACTCCTTCGCCAACCGGGTTTAGTGACGCAGCTACCGGCCTGGTGGAGAGTACTTTGAGGGCTTTTCCCAACTTGACTTTGACTCGCACTCGCAAGGGGGCGTTGGTGGCGCGTTGGGAGGGGCAGAAATCGGATGCGCCGCGGGCGTTGACGGCGCATGTGGATACGCTGGGCGCGATGGTGAAGGAGATTAAGCCTAATGGGCGCTTGAAGCTTTCGCGTATCGGTGGTTTGTCTTTGAATGGGGTTGAATCTGAAGGTTGTTGGGTGCTGACCAATGGCGGGGCGAAGGTGCGCGGGTCTTATCTGTTTGAAAAGGCTTCCTCGCATGTGCACGGCGCTGTGGTGAATGAAACTAAGCGGGCTGAGGAAAACATGGAGGTGCGCCTGGATGCGCGTACAACTTCTGCGGATGAAACCCGCGCGCTGGGTATCGAGGTGGGGGATTTTGTCAGCTTTGATCCGCGGGTCGAGGTTACTAACGGTTTTGTGCGCTCGCGTTTTCTGGATGATAAGGCTTGTGTGGCGGCGATTGTGGCCTCTATTAAGGCGCTGGTTGAGGCTGGTTTGCAGCCGGTTGAGACGGTTTATTTTCATTTTAGTAATTATGAGGAAGTTGGGCATGGGGCTTCTTCCGGTATTCCGCATTATGTGCATGAACTCCTGGCGGTTGATATGGCTGCGGTTGGGGAGGGGCAGAATTCTGATGAGTATCATGTGACGCTGTGTGTGAAGGATAGCGGCGGCCCGTATCATCATGGCCTCAGTCAGAGGTTGCGCGGGTTGGCTGAAAAGAATGGGATTTTGTTTAAGACTGATATTTATCCTTTTTATGGTTCGGATGGTGAGGCTTTCTGGCGGGCTGGGGGGGATGTGGCTGTGGCTTTGATTGGCCCGGGTGTGGATGCTTCGCATAATTATGAGCGCACGCATACTGAGGCTTTGATTGCTACGGCGAATTGGATT
>CAIWAX010000271.1 GCA_903910795.1 uncultured Anaerolineae bacterium | reverse complement strand
CCCAACCAGGAACCGGGATTATTTCATCCCAACCAGGAACCGGGATTATTTCATCCCAACCAGGAACCAGGATTATTTCATCCCAACCAGGAACCAGGATTATTTCATCCCAATCAGGAACCGGGATTATTTCATAAAAACGCAGTCAACTGCCAGAATAAAAGACAGCGGCCAATCCCAATCAAGAACCGGGATTATTTCATCCCAATCAAGAACCGGGAATTACATCGCCATGTGTAGGAAACCCACATGCGGAGTTCGGCCACCGTCTTTTTGCAGTTGACTGCGAAAAATCTCTTCTACGAGGCGGTGGTTACGAACCCCGCCCCATACACAAGCATAAAAGCTCGAAAGCATAAATATGCGCTGCATGCACTTCATTATTCATAACTCGTATTTTACAGGATAGAGGGATGTTGTCAAGCGAATTTGATCATTTCTGTAATGGTCACATATAGGATAAACAGTCGTATTTTGGCATCTCTGTCGTTTTTGTCGAGAATCGACCAATTTTCTCTCGCACACTTGCCACGGATGCAAGTGCCGTGGAAGTCGCCAGGAACGCAACCCACCAAGATCATGTGGGCAAAGAAAATTAAAAAACTTGGCGAACTTTGCGGCTCTGCGAGAGGCGGGTTTTTACCCGGTGTTCACGCTTTCTCTGACCAACACAAATTTGCGCATAAATATTCGATTATTCGTGCAAAATTCGTGGATGGTTTGGAAAAAAATGGCAACACCACAAATTCCATTAGAACCAGGAATTTTCAAACTCGTAATCCTGTACATCCTTCAATCCTTCTAATCATGGTTAAGACATGTTGAACTAATCTCTGAAAATGCGGACGTAGCGCCGCGGCTCCTTGCCATACGAATGCGAAACCAGCTCGGCTTCGCGCGCCATCTCATGCTGGATGCGCCTGATCATCGGGCCTGCGGGCGGCATGTCCACGAAACGTTCGCCGTTCAACACTGCCGAAATGGCCGACATGGTTTCATTGCGGACATCGTTATTCAAACCGGGTGGGAGCAGCGCTTCCCCAGTCGAAATTCCAAACAGATCGGTCATGAACTGCTCAATCTGAGCGACCGAGTTGGCTCGCAGCACATAGATCGGCATGCCGCGTTGCTCGGCCTCCACGATCGTGGCCTGATGATCGCGATAATACGAGCGCAGGGTAAGCAGCGCTTCAGCCTCGTCGATCGTCCGCACCACCACCGCCGGGACGCCGATGCGCTTGGCCGCCTGCATCAAGCGGTTGCGTGCCACGCCGTACGGATAGATTTTTATGGCCTTCAACGGCGAGCGGCTGGCTGGCTCGGAGTCCTCCTCCGGTTCGTCCGGCGCGATGACCGGGGCCTGCTGCGCGACCGGGCCTGACTTGGCGGGCTGCAATCCACCTCCTTCCCGGCCTTCCCCCAAATCAAAGTACGACTTGGAGGAAGTGGCTGGACGATGCCCCGCTAAAGATTCGGAACGATGCCCCAAACTGGGAGCCGCAGGAGTGACCTTTTCCACACGAACTTTGCCATTCTCATCACGAATGCGCAACTCGGCCGGCAGCGGAAAACCGCGCAGGAAAGTATCGACCGACTCGGTGATATCGGCATGGATCGCGAACTGGTCGCGCGTCTGTATTTCGACCAGCACGTCAAACGTGGGCGGAGCGCGGCGCTCCAAGACTGTCTTCTGCGTACCTCTCCGGCGCGCTTCCTCATCCGAAAGCGTCACCGCCTCAATCCCGCCCACCAGGTCGCTGAGAGTCGGGTTGAGCAGCAGGTTTTCAAGCGTCTTGCCATGCGCTGTGCCGATCAACTGCACGCCGCGCTCGGCAATCGTGCGCGCCGCCTGGGCTTCCAACTCGCGGCCGATTTCATCGATTACGATTACCTCGGGGTTGTGATTTTCAACCGCCTCGATCATGACCTCGTGCTGGTGCGTGGGCACCTTGACCTGCATACGGCGCGCCTTACCCACCGCCGGGTGCGGCACATCGCCATCCCCGCCGATTTCGTTGGAAGTATCCACGATGATCACACGCCGTTTTTCAGCCAGAATGCGCGCCGCTTCGCGCAGCAGCGTGGTCTTTCCCACCCCCGGGCGGCCCAGGATCAGGATCGACTTACCCGATTCGATAATATCCTGAATGATATCGATGGTACCGTACACGGCGCGGCCCACACGCAGCGTCAGCCCGACCACACTCCCGCGCCGGTTTCGAATGGCAGAAATGCGATGCAGCGTGCGCTCCAACCCGGCGCGGTTATCGGCATCGAAATTGCCGATTCGCTCAACCATGTGGTCAAGCTCATCGCGGGTCACTTCCTTCTCACGCAGGATGGTTTCCTCTTCGACATAGCGCGCAGTGGGAATGCGGCCCAAATCAAGGATGATTTCGAGCAGCTTATCGTAATTATTGGCCCTGTGTACAGCCTGCACAATCGACTCAGGCAGGATGCTTAACAAAATTTCCAGATCATCTGTGATGCGGCGTTGTTCACTCATAAAATGTATGCCCTCAAGCAAGAACCGGGATTATTTCATAAACCAGTCCATATTATAAGGGAGATTAGCCCTCGTTCTTATTCCCGAATCCCCCGCTTTGACAGATCCCAAACGGTTTAGTAATTGCTCACGGGTTGCTATTCTTTGGGCATGAACCTATCCCCGCCAGGAACGGCGAGGTGAAAGAACCCTTCCCGCCTCAGACTAATCGTTACCCACATCTTTTACCATTTTTAACGCAAATTTTGGCAGGGAAATGAGGGGGTTCTGGGTGGAAAAGGCTGTTTCGCTCCGCGTGCTTTTCGCGGAGGCGGCAGCCACCTTTTCAACCCAGATCATCGTGCTGTGCACAAGAACTTCTCCCTCTCCCGTTCCCGGAATCTTTATGCGCTGAGCAAGATTTTGAATGGGTCACTTGGGCATTAAATCGCCATGCTTATTCCATCCCAAGCAAAAACCGGGATCGTGCCATGTTAATAATGCCTCACGGTCTGGTCACCCGCGAAGGCTGTACGCTCACCCCGGCCGGTTGTGCCGCCCGCGCCAACTGCTCTTCCTTCAACATGTGAGCCAGGTGCTTGACCATCACCGCCTGGCGCGGCGCCGCCTGCCCACCCAGATCTTCGAGGGCCGGTTCCAGCCAGGCCTGGTACGAACGTACACACAGGTACACAGGCCGCCCGCGCCGGTCAGGAAGCTGGCTCAGCAGGCTGCCAAGTTTCAACGCCACCCCGCTCGCCTCCGGATGAATAAACGGCGTCAACACAATTCCGCGCACCCCGTAAGCAATATTCACAAAACAGCGCATATTCTCCGTGCAAACCATGCCCATCGCCCGTTTAGGCGCCGACTCGACCGGCTGCAGCAGCGGCGGCACGATCTGGTGGTAAAGCGACTGCACCGCCGGCAAATGAATAGATTTCACCCGCATCCAATCCGGCGGGCCATCCGTTGGCGTCACATGGCTCACATCCCAGATGCGCTGCCAGGCGTACACCGAAAAACCGGCTCGACGCAGCGCCGGAAACGCCTGGCTGCCTTCTTCCGTTTCCGCCAGAACGTGAAAAGCCCCCCAGCGGCCCGCTTCGCTGTTCAAATGATCGATTAAAACCGGCAGAGCCGGGTGTCCGAGGTTTGAACCCGGCGCCAGATAGACCAACTTCGCGAACGCATCCCCATTTGACTGGATTACCCCGCCCAGCAGCGTCATCCCATTTTCCTGGTTGATGCCCGTGTACAGGTGCCGCGCCGGGTTGAAATACGAAATAAAGCCCGCCGCCCCCAGCGGGTTTCCGCGCGTCAACAGCCGCGTCGAATCCAGACTGACCGCTTCGGCACGGTAATGATAGATGGTGGGCAGATCCAACAAATCCAGGGGTCGCGGGGGCATATTGAAATAACTCAAACCTCGCTATTCAATAGAAAGGTTGGCCGAGGCAGTTGCAGGGGCACAGCGTTGCTGTGCCCGGTTTTATACAATGCCCTCGCTCACAAATTGCGGTTCTCCACATAAGCAAAAAAGCGCAATTTGTGAGCGTGAAGGGTATATCTTGAAAAATCTGCGGATGAATATACTAAACAGTCAGGCCTGCGCAAACATATCTACCGGCACATTGCCAGAAAATATTCGTGAAACCGGCTGTCATTCGTCAGCTCTGGGTGGAACGACGTAGCCAGCAGTTTGTTTTCCTGGGCCGCCACAATCCGTCCGTCCGGCAACGCCGAAAGCACCCGCGCCGCACCGCGCACCGACTCGATGATCGGTGCGCGAATAAAGACAGCATGATACGGATTGTTACTACCCGTCGCTTCTTTCAGCGCATCAATCTCCAGGTCAGCTTCAAACGAATCAACCTGCGCGCCAAAAGCGTTCCGCTCCACTGTAATATCCATCAGACTCAGCAGCGGCTGGTCGCGCTTGGCATCCTTCGAAAGAAAGATCGCCCCTGCACACGTGCCCCAGATCGCCCGCGACTTGCCAAACTCGCGCAGCGGCTCGATCAACCCAAACGCTACCGCCAGCTTGCCAATCGTCGTCGACTCACCGCCCGGCATTATCAGGCCATTCAACCCTTCCAGATGCGCGGGCAGGCGCACCTCCGAAGACTCGATCCCGATCCGCCGCAGCATGACGATATGTTCGGAAAAATCGCCCTGTAAAGCCAGCACACCAATCTTCATAAAACCGCCTGGCGCAATTTGCTAAGCAAATCGAACTACCAGCCCCGCCCGGCGATCTTCTCACCCTCGGGCATCTGCGAAATATTACGTCCAACCATCGGCTCACCCAGATTCTTGCTCACTTCTGCCAGAATGGCCGCGTCCCGGAAATGCGTCGTAGCCTTCACGATCGCCGCCGCCCGTTTGGCCGGATCACCGCTCTTGAAAATACCCGAGCCCACGAAAACACCGTCCACGCCCAACTGCATCATCAGGGCTGCGTCCGCCGGGGTCGCGATGCCGCCCGCGGCAAAATTCACCACCGGCAGCCGTCCCAAGTCGCGGGTTTCCTTGACCAGTTCATAGGGTGCGCCAATCGTCTTGGCAAACGCCATCAGCTCTTCCTCGGGCATATTCTGGAGGCGCCGGATCTCGCCCAATACCGTGCGAGCGTGCCGCACCGCTTCCACAACATCCCCGGTTCCCGCCTCGCCCTTCGTCCGCATCATGGCCGCGCCTTCGCCGATGCGGCGCAGGGCTTCACCCAGGTTGCGGCACCCGCACACAAACGGTACCGTGAAATTGTGCTTTAGAATGTGATGTTCCTCATCTGCCGGTGTCAGCACTTCGGATTCATCGATGTAATCGATCTTGAGCGACTCCAATATCTGCGCTTCCACAAAATGCCCAATCCGGCACTTCGCCATCACAGGGATTGACACCGCTTCCTTGATCCCGATGATCAACTCGGGATCGCTCATTCTCGCCACGCCCCCCTGGGCGCGGATATCCGCCGGGACACGTTCCAGCGCCATCACAGCGCACGCCCCTGCTTCCTCAGCGATCTTGGCCTGCGCGGGTGTCACCACATCCATGATCACGCCGCCCTTCAACATCTGTGCCAGGCCCTTCTTCACGGCAAACGTACCGGTAGTTGTTTCCATAATTCTTTCTCCTTGATCATTTATTAACATTGAAATTTTACCACGCCTCAGACCTTTATCACCCAATACATTCGACACCTGCCTTGACTCTTTCGCGAATTCGTGTACAATCATACAAAGATACAATGATACAATACGCAACCAAAGGCCAGCAAATGAAGATCAGCATTGACCTGCGTTCCGACATTCCCATCTACCTGCAAATCGTGGAACAGATTCGCCAGCAGCTCACCAGTGGTGGACTCAAGCCCGGCGACCAGCTCCCCACCGTGCGCGCCCTGGCCTCCGAACTGCGCATCAACTTTAATACCGTCTCGCGCGCCTACCGCGTTCTGGATCAATCCGGAATTATATCAACCCAACAGGGTCGCGGTACGTATATATTAGAAACGCCGCCGCCAGAAGTAGTCGAACGCCTGCAGCTCGAATCCCTGGATGCCCTCAGCCGCCATTACCTGCGCCAGACCAGTCGACTCGGCTTCAGTCTCGAAGAAGCCATCAAGCACCTCCGCCAACAAGCCGGAAAACCAGACACTGGCGATCAAAACTTTTCATAACACAGGAAAATATCATGACTATCAAACTACCCGAAATCAAGGCCCTGCTCCGGACAAACAAAATTGACCAGCATATCTCCCCCATCGCTGCCACAATATTCGCCATCTTCCTGGCCGCCGCCATATTTGGCGCGTCCCAGATGAGCGGGAAAATTCCCGAAGGCTGGATCGGGACTTACGTGACCACACTCACCCTGCTCGGCACTCTGTGTATGTATTCCATCAAAGTGGCCGCCCAGTGGGAAAAAGCCGTGACGCTGCGCCTGGGCAAGTTTATGGGATTGCGCGGTCCCGGCCTGTTTTTGATCGTGCCGCTGATAGACACCATTCCTACCTGGGTTGACCAGCGTGTGATGGTCACCCCTTTCGCAGCCGAAAAGACCCTCACCAAGGATACTGTCCCGGTGGACGTTGACGCGGTGTTATTCTGGGTGGTCTGGGACGCAGAAAAAGCTGTCCTGGAAGTGGCGGATTACCGCACCGCCATCGCCTGGTCAGCCCAGACCGCCTTACGAGACATCATCGGGCGCATGCTCCTGGCTGACATTCTGGTGGGACGCAGCGCCATCGACGCCGAACTGCAGCACATCATCGACGAACGCACCACCCCCTGGGGCGTCACCGTCCAATCAGTCGAGATCCGCGACATCGTCATTCCCCAGGACCTCGAGGACGCCATGTCACGCCAGGCACAGGCCGAGCGTGAACGCCAATCCCGCATCATCCTTGGCGAATCAGAAGAACAGATCGCCGGGTCCTTTGCTAAAGCGTCCGAATCCTACATCAATAACCCGACAGCCTTGCACTTGCGTGCCATGAACATGCTTTTCGAAGGTCTCAAGGAAAAAGGTGCGCTGGTCATCGTTCCAAGTTCCGCGGTCGAAACCATGAACCTCGGCGGCTTGAGCGGCATGGTCTCCCTTGCCCAGCAAAACACCGCCCCTGTCAAAGATAAATAATCGGCTCGCCAAACCTTATACCTGATACCTTAACGCCCCTCCGTTTCACGTGAAACATATAAAGGAAAACCATGTCTACCAAAACCACCCTGACCATCTCTGTCATTCTTATCATCGCCGGAACCCTGGCCGGACTGCTGCTCTGGAACCAGCTCCCCGACCAGGTCGCATCCCACTGGGGTGCAAATGACCAGGTCAACGGCTACATGCCCAGGCTATGGGGCGTGTTGCTTATGCCGATCATCACCATCTTTATGCTGGCTCTGTTCCTCGCAATCCCATCCATGGATCCACTCAAAGCCAACATCGAACAATTTCGGGCAGACTTCAACGTCTTCATTACCCTGATCATCGCCTTCATGCTCTACATCCATGCGCTTACACTGGTCTGGAACATCGGCTATACCAACTTTCGCATGAGCGCCGCCATGCTCCCCGCCCTCGGCCTGCTCTTCATCTTCATGGGGCAGCTCATCACCAAGGCCAAACGCAATTATTTCATTGGCATCCGCACCCCCTGGACTCTGTCCAGTGACACCGTTTGGGACAAAACCCACCAGCTCGGCGGTAAGCTCTTTATCGCCGCCGGAGCCATCTCTCTGTTCGGCGCCTTCTTCCCGGATGCTGCCATTTTCTTCATCATGATACCCGTCCTGTTTGTCACTTTATTCACCGTTCTATACTCCTACTTTCTCTACCTGGCGGAACAAAAAGGCAAATAACTCAACCACTTTGGCCGCCCGAGACCCATACCAGCACTGCTTGTTTCACGTGAAACACTTATTGAAAACTGCCTCTACAATCACCCAGGTTGAAAATACGTCGCCTTTTCTCAGAACATTATCGAGTAAAAAAATTCCGCCTGGTTTCAAAAAACCACATAAAATGACTCTCTACGACATTATCCCAATGTCGCAGTGATGATGTCATGACTTATGGACACCGCAAAGCATGAAAATGGCTATTTTCAAGACATTCACAAATTCCACCCGAACCAGGAATTTTCAAGCTCGTAATCCTGTACATCCTTCAACCCTTCTAATCATGGTTAAGACATTACTTGAATGGAGAAAAATGATAAACCGCAAATCTCTGATTTCATTCCTCGCAATCGCCTTCGGAATCTCCTGGCTGTTATTCGTCCTCCCCTGGTTTTTCAAAAGCAGCCCATCCTTTGCAACTATCATGACGGCCGCCTTCGCAACCGCTATGTGGGGGCCCGGGCTCGCCGCCATCCTGACCACTACCCTGGTCGAGAAGAAACCCTTCAGCAGCTTACGCCTCAACACCCTGGGGGACAGACGCTTCTACCTTTGGGCCTGGTTGCTCCCGTTCGCCCTTACGCTTCTCACGCTGGGTGTCACCATCCTGCTCCGCACCGGTGAACTCGATACCAGCTTGGGAATGATGCGGGACGTTCTTTCCAAAGCCCCCGCTGGAACCCCGCTACCAAGTCCTGAACAGGCCGTTGCGATTCAATTGCTCTTTGCCGTCACGATTGCCCCGCTGGTCAATGTTCTGTTTGCCCTCGGTGAGGAACTTGGCTGGCGCGGCTTTTTGCTCCCCCACCTGCTGCCTCTCGGCCAGTGGCCCGCCATTCTGATCAGCGGCGCGATCTGGGGCTTCTGGCATGCCCCCACCACCCTGCTCTTCGGCTACAACTTTCCACAGCACCCTTACCTGGGCGTACTGGCAATGATTGTCGGCTGCACATTGCTGGGAACGATTCTCTCCTGGTTGTACCTTAACACCCGCAGCCCGTGGACCAGCGCGCTCGCCCACGGTGCAGTCAACGCTGCGCCCGGGCTCGCGATCTTCTTCCTCAAGCCCGGCTTCGACACCGCCCTGGGCGGCACTCTTCTCGGACTGGCAGGCTGGATCACGATGAGCATTTTCATCGCCTGGCTGGTCTGGTCTAAACGCCTACCCGCCATCTCTCCGGCCTCAACTGCTGCCTCTCAACCAGATACTCTTTGACCAAAACCCGGCCGGATATTTACTATCCGGGAATCCCATTCTTCCAATTTGCCAAAATTTTACAGAACATAAGTTCTAGCGCTTGCCTTTTTCGTCCCAACCCTGTACAATAAAAATATGGGACACATCCTTACTATCCTGCTCGGCGCATATATCCTGGCAAGCTTTGCGCTCGCCATCTCTTACCTCAGGTATCGTCGCTGCACAGTTATGGAGATCGTCCTGTGGGGCACCCTGGCACTTTGCATCCCTGTCCTCGGCCCATTCTTCGTCATCGCCGCCCGCCCCGGCCCGCACAAACGCAGCCCGCAGCCCGCCCTCGCCGGCCGAGCCTTCCCATCCTCGAAAGGATAAATTCATTATGAAACAAGATCGTTTTCTCATCGGAATCCTGATAGGGATTGCCGTTCTTATTATCGCTGCTCTGGCGATCTTTTTCACCCGCAAAGACAACCTGGTTTACACGGATGCAAACACGCCTGAAGCCGTCATCCAGAACTACGTTGTAGCGCTCCACAAACGCGACCTCGACAAAGCCTACAGCTATCTGGCCGACCTGCCCGGCAAACCTACCGCCGACACCTTCCGCCAGGCCATTCTCAACCACGAAGTTGACCCAACCAACGCCGGCCTCGAGATTGGCAAAACCGAGATCAGCGGCGATTCTGCCACCGTCAGCCTGGGCATCATCTACAGCCCCAACGACCCATTCTCCACCAGTTATCGCAATACCGACTACGCCCAACTCATCCGCCTGCAGGGCGATTGGAAAATCAAACAGCTCCCACCCAACAGTTTCTGGTCTTATAACTGGTACCAGAACACCACCCCCGCCGTTCCAGTGAAATAATATGAAAACCATCCGCCGCCTCTACTTTTACCTGGTCGCCGCCATCAGCCTCGAAGTCGTCCTGTGGGGTCTGATCAACCTGCTCCGTACCACGTTCGCCTCCGGGCTGACCTTCCCAGGCGCCGATACCCTGGCCCAGGCCCTGGCTCTCATCTTCGTGGGCGTGCCCATCTTTGCAGTGCACTGGCTGTGGGCCCAGAGATCCGCATTGAAAGACCCCGAAGAACAAACCGCCGGGCTGCGCGCTGCTTTCCTGTATGCCGTGCTGCTCATGACCCTTATTCCGGTCGCGCAGAACCTGCTGGCGCTCATCAACCGCACCCTGATCACCAGCGCTGGTATCGAAACCACGCGCGCTTTCCTCGGCGGAACCCAGAGCTGGATTGATAACATCATCGCCATCCTG
>CAIWAX010000270.1 GCA_903910795.1 uncultured Anaerolineae bacterium | reverse complement strand
AAGTGATCATGATTTATCCTCTGATACGTGCGGGAAAGTTCCCGTCAAAACCGGGGAACCAGTAAATTCAATTTTAAAACCTAATTCTTATAAAACCAATCAGGAGAATAATAAATGACTACTCGAACATCATCTGCAGAATGGAAGGGCACTCTTAAGGAAGGCGCCGGCACAATGAAACTCGCCAGCGGTGCTTACGAAGGACCTTTTACGTTTGCATCCCGTTTTGAATCCGGAAAAGGCACAAACCCTGAAGAACTGATCGGGGCTGCCCACGCCGGATGCTACTCCATGTTCCTCTCGGCGCTCTTAAGTAATGCTGGCCTGACACCCACCAGCATTTCCACCACTGCCACCGTCCACCTGACAGAAGGCCCAACCATCAGCCTGATCGAACTCAACACAGAAGCGGTGGTTCCAGGAATTGATGACGAAACTTTCCAGAAAACGGCGCTGGAAGCAAAGCAGAAATGCCCGGTCTCCAAGGTTCTGGCCGGGGCTGAGATCAAGCTAAACGCAAAATTGGTCAAATAACTCTCAAGCATTCAGACCCGGCGGGAAACATCGCCGGGTCTTTTTTTTCCCGGAACCTACCCCCAACCTGCCCATATTTCCAGGTAAAAAGCCAGCCAATTCGGCGGTGCGCTGATGGCGCGATCAAGATATCCTTTGAGAACCAACAAAGGAGCATAAAATGTCAAACACATTCGTTGAACTATCTAATTCGTTCGCATCCGCAGCCGAAAAAGCCGGAAAATCTACCGTACTCATCAATGCTCGTCACCGTATGCCTGCCAGTGGCGTTGCGATCAGCAATGATCTGGTCATCACTGCGGATCATGTCATTGAGCATGAAGACGATATCGTTGTAATCCTGCCAGATGGAACTGAACTCAAAGCCAGGCTGGCCGGCCGGGATCCCGGTTCCGATCTGGCAGTCCTTCGCCTTGAAAAGGCCTCCGCAACCCCGGCAGAAAAAGCCGCCGAAGCAAAAGTCGGACAAATTGTGCTGGCCTTGGGCCGCCCGTCAACCGATGGAATTGAGGCGAGTTTAGGCATTATCAGCGCCATCAGCGGGCCAGTGCGTACCCAGCGCGGCTTGCTCGACAGTTATTACCGCACCGATACGACCCCCTACCCTGGTTTTTCTGGCGGGCCGTTGGTGGATGCTGAAGGGAATATTCTGGGTATCAACACATCCGGTTTTGGCCGCGGCGTCTCCGTCACAATCCCAGTGAAAATTGCCTGGCAAATCGCAGAAGAATTGGCTCAAAACGGTTCGATCAAACGCGGTTATATCGGCATCCGTTCGCAACCGGTTGAGCTGACCGCTAACGCGCAGACGGCATTAAAGCGCATCCAACACACCGGGTTATTGGTGGTTGGCCTGGAACCCGACAGCCCGGCAGAAGCCGGCGGGATACTGGTTGGCGACATACTTGTCGGCATTAATAACAGCCCGATATCAGATCATGATGTTTTGTTTTCTGCCCTTTCCGGCAGTATCGTTGGGAAGAATGTCCCCATGGAAGTATTGCGTGGGGGGCAGCCGCAAAATATCAACGTGACCATCGGCGAACGCCCATCTGAATCAGGACAAGACCATGAACACAACCATCATGGTCACAAACATGGACAGCGCTAAAACTGGAGTTTCATTTGATAAGAGTTGGTGTAGTCGCAGGCAATAATGCCATCCGGGTTGGGTTGCGCGAGTTAATCAACAGCCAGCCTGGGTTAAACGTGGCTTCCACGAGCATAAACCTGGATGGTTTACCAATGGATGATCTTGATGTGCTTGTGATTGTCCCACCTGCCAATATGCGCCAGCTCGTCAACACCCGGGCTGTTCTCATTCTCACGGATGATCCCGAGGATGTTCTGGATATGTTCCGCCAGGGTTTTAACACCTGGGGTGTCTTATCCATCAATTCCAGCGATACGGAATTAAGCATCGCTATTCAAGCCCTGGCGGAAGGCCTGTTGATTGGAGCTCCCAGCCTGTTACAACGCTGGTTTCCAGGTCGGGCTTCCGCCGGGCTGTCTGAAAATGAGACATCCAACCCGCCTCTGACTGTTCGCGAAGCTGAAGTTCTACAACTGGCGGCCGAGGGTTTGGCAAACAAGCAAATCGCAATTCAACTTGGCATCAGCGAACACACGATTAAATTTCACCTTTCTTCAATTTACGCCAAACTCGGCGTTTCCAGTCGAACCGAAGCTGTCCGCTCAGGCGTCAGACACGGCCTGGTAATTCTGTAAAATAACCAAAAGTGCAACAAAACACCCCACGAAATTT
>CAIWAX010000269.1 GCA_903910795.1 uncultured Anaerolineae bacterium | reverse complement strand
GGCTCTCTAGGATTTGCCGTGGTGCCCCCCAGCAGTGGGGGTAAATTTGCTGAAATTTTGAAATTTCGCCGCCATATATAGCGGTCACCACGGAGATTCCCAAAGAACCAATTTTAGTGAAGGAGACTTTAGATGTATCTAGAATGTGTGTTTTATACAAGTGATTTTATTGTTCATGGTTTTATCGATTCACATCTTGAAAGAATAAGCGATTTCTTAAATATTAAAACTGAGACTACAATCGTATTATATGATGTCAAGGTCAGCAAATTGCTAAACCTGACAAAATCACTGCCCATGTCAATTCCGGAAGTCAGGCTTGAAAAACAATCCATCCTGTTTGCCATTCCCATGGAGGGCGAAAAAAGCCAGACGATTATTTATCGCCGGGCAAATCGATTAGTCTACCCTGTAAAAGTATTTTTGCCAGGTTTTACCCTGATTGGCTCCATCCATCTCATTGAAAAGTTCGACATTCGACGGGTGCTGTTAGGGAGACCGGATGATTTCGTTCCGCTCACGGATGTGACCGCCTCATACTTGCTTAACCCCGCTGCTTCTATCAACAGAAATATCATCATTTTCAACAGAAATCGTATGATTATGATTGGTGAGCATATCCAGGAAGATGTTTCCAGGGGACAGGCAGCCGAAAATGCTGGTTCAGAATCAAAAAAGCCCTGATTTTCAGCCCGTCAGACCGGCAAGCATAATCCAACCCACAGGGCACGTGTATGTTTAAAAAGGATCTATCATTTCGAACGCAGGTAATGAATGCAGCGGGGATGCTTGGTTTTTCTCCCGATCAACGCGCCGTGTTCAATTCCTTCCCAGCCGGGGGATGGGATGATCTGGGGGCCTTCGTAACCAACCCGTTAAGCTTGCGGCCCAGGCTGCCCTCCAACCTCCCGGAAGTGGTTGATTATCCCGGCGGATTACTTTTGCATACAGGCTTGCCCAATCCGGGTCTATCCACGGCCATCCGAAAATATTCTCGCGCCTGGGCCGCGACCCGGCTGCCGGTTATTGTGCATTTGATGGCTGATAGACCGGAAGAGACTGTCCGCATGGTTAAATCGCTGGAAGAGCTGGAAAATATAGCGGCAGTTGAATTGGGGTTCGCCCCGCTACTATCTCCAGATATCATTTTGATGGCGCTTGAGATGTCAATGGGTGAGCTGCCATTGATTGTGAACCTACCGTTTGACCAGATCCTGAGCCTGGGGCCGCAGTTGGTTGAAATTGGAGCGGCTGCGTTGAGTTTCGCGGCTCCGCGAGGGGCTCTGCCTGGGTATTCCTCAGATCAATCTAATCCTGGCGTGACTACTGGCCGTTTGTATGGGCCCGCTCTCTATCCGCAGTCGCTTGAATTACTGCGCAGTGCGGTTCGGCTGGGTTTGCCCGTGATCGCTGGTGTGGGTATATATAGTCAGACACAGGCCGAGGTGATGCTGGCGAGTGGAGCGCTAGCGGTGCAACTGGACACAGTATTGTGGAAATAAAAAACCCCGTCTTGCGACGGGGTTCTGGGTAGGTAATAAGGTTTAACTAGATGGCTTTGACGTTAGCGGCCTGCAGACCCTTGGGGCCTTTTTCGACCGTGAATTCAACGCGTTGGCCTTCTTCGAGGTTGCGGAAACCCTCGCCCTGGATAGCGGAGAAGTGGACGAATACATCCGGGCCGCCTTCGCGGGAGATGAATCCGTAGCCCTTGCTACCATTGAACCACTTAACCGTACCGATGACACGTTCAGACATTTTTTGCCTCCTTAGAGCAAAACAACAAAAAGGGTGGAAAGTTGCGGCGCAGTATGTCTTCGGTCGGTCTATTAAAAAAACGACCCAAAGTTAGTGCTTTGGGCCATCGTCTTTCTCTTCCAACGAAAACTTACTTGCATCCTACGGATAGAAATATATCAGTGAAATCTAAACGCGTCAAGGTTTTATTAAGAAAATCTGCAATCTTATTCGTTAAACCAAAAGCGTTCATCACGATTAAAACGCTCAGCGTATTTATTGGCGATCAAAGGCAAACGCTGTACCAGCGCTTCCTGAGATGCGACATCGGAAATCCACAATGCAAAAGTCGCCACCCAGCTTGCAATAAAATAGGCTTCGATCAAACGTTTGTAATCAATCGGCAGCGAAAAATACTTGGTGTAATTTTCTAAAAAAGTCTGGTGGTAGGTTGTGCGGATGTTTGAAAGGCAGGTGCCCAGATCGTAAGCAAAATAGCCAAAGGCCGACATCGAAAAATCGATCACACTAATTTGACCATTATTCAGCAAGTAATTGCCGCGGTGCAGATCGCCGTGGATAATCCCAAATGTGGCGCGGGTTGGGTTCAGCCGGCAGATTTCTCCTGTCAACCAGGCGATGGACGCCTGTAGTGTGCGGTAACTCCATGCGTCAATACGTCCATCTTCAACTGCTGGCCAAAGCGACAGAACAGCATTTTCAAAAAAAGCCGCGTCTCGGGATGGGCGGATAAACCCATTTGGGATTTGCCAGTTGGCTGAATATTGGTGCAGGTGCCCAACCAGGGATCCAATCTGGGCCGCCGTATCCTCACTCTCGGTTTCGCGGCTAAGGAGTTCGCCATCCAGCCACCTCAGGAGCGTAACGTTTAATCCGTCCACCCGGGTGGTATATTCTCCCTGACGGGTTGGAACTGGGGGTGGCACTGGAAAGCGGGCATCTCTGAGGGCCGCGAGCCAGATCATCTCTGAGGTGACGATCGAACGATTTGCGCCGTGATCTCCAAACGCAGGTGTGATAGGGGTATGCACTCGCAGTAGAAAATCCCCCTGGCTCGCTCTGACCCGAAAGGTCATATTCTCGCTGTGTTGGAGGAAAAATACCGCAATAGGCTGGATGTCGTACTCATCCAATGCCCGATCAGCAAATTCCAACCGGTCGTGTGCAGAAAGTAGAGCCATGAATTAATTGTAACCTCTAACATCCGGGTTGTTAGCCCGTATTTCCAGTTATGGATGAAAATCTATTCCCCCATCTGGGTCATTTTTGTTTCCTGGACATTTTTTAATGCTGTGTACTCAGCTTTTGGATTATTTTCCAGCCAGATGGTAACTGGGCCATCGTTATGAATTTCCACCCGCATGTCTGCGCCAAAGATGCCTTGTCCGGTGGGGATTTTAAGACTCGCCAGGGTGGTTGTGAAAAAATCTACCAAAGGTCTGGCGGCATCGGGCAGAGCGGCTTCAGTAAATGATGGCCGGTTTCCTTTGCGCGTATTTGCGTAAAGGGTAAATTGCGAAACAACGATGGCTGCTCCGTGTACATCCAGGATTGAAAGGTTCATGCGTCCCTGCGAATCCTCAAAGATACGCAGCGACGCAATTTTGTTGGCAAGGTAAACGGCTTGCTCCTCTCCATCACCATGACCAATTCCCAGCAAAATCACCAGCCCTTTGTCGATCTCGGCAGCGATTTTGCCTTCCACGCTGACTTTGCCATGTGTAACACGTTGAATCAGCGCACGCATGAGTATTTTTCCCGAATGGAAGGGACAGGAACCTTATTTTGGCAGTTGCAAAGCCGCGCGCACATCCACCATGGTTTCTTCCGCAATGACACGGGCGCGTTTGGCGCCGTCATGCAGAACATCCCATACAGTATCGGGCGTTTTATTGATTTCTACGCGCAGGCTGCGGAAAGGTTCAAGGTGCTTGTTGAGATTCTCTGCAAAACGTTTTTTGCAGTCAACACAGCCAATCCCGGCCCGGCGGCATTCCACATTGATCATATCTATATCTTCTTTAGACGTGAAAATCTTGTGCATCGAGAAAACATTGCAAATATCGGGATTGCCTGCATCGGTGCGCCTCAGACGCTGTGGATCTGTGACCATTTGCATGACCCGTTGGCGGGTTTCATCCGGGGTTGAAGCCAGCTCAATATGATTATTAAGACTTTTACCCATTTTTTGAACGCCGTCAATGCCCAGAACCTTGGGTATCTCGGTATTTTTCATTTGCGGTTCTTTTAATACATTGGCTCCGTAACGATAATTAAAGGAGCGGACAGTTTCACGGGAGAATTCAATGTGCGGGGCCTGGTCAACACCCACTGGCACGGCGTCAGTCCGATATAAAACAATGTCGGCAGTCATCAGCACTGGATAACCGACCAGCCCATAGTTGATATTGCTTTCTTGCTGGCGGACTTTCTCCTTGAAAGTGGGCAAGTCAGTCAGTTTTCCGAGAGGTGTCACCATCGAAAGATAGGTATGCAATTCCATGACTTGTGGTACATGGCTTTGTACAAAAACAATCGATTCTTCCGGGCGGATACCTGCGGCCAGCCAATCCAATGCCATGTCGTAAGTATTGGATATCAGGTCGCGAGTGGTTTCCATGGTTGTCAGGGCGTGCACATCTACTATACAATATACACATTCATATTCATCCTGTAGCGCAACGTAGTTTTTAATTGCTCCAAGATAGTTTCCAAGATGTTGGCGTCCGGTGGGGCGGGCGCCTGAAAAAACACGGCCTTTTTTTGCCATAATGCCTCGCTAAAATTGTTTTCTTAATAGACCTATCACTTCGCCTGGTTCCGCGTGCCGTTTGGTTTCAAGCTTGGAATAGATCAATTTATCGTTCACGCTGACTTCGAAGCGACCGCCATCAGAAGGAAATAAACTGATCGTTTCAACATCCTGCTCGAAGGCTTTTAATAATTCACTTGCCAGGCTCACGGCCCGGTCTGTATAATGTCAAACTGCGCAATATGTAATCTCGATTTTCATAAATATCAGGCTCCGAGGGAATTAATTGTGCGCATTATAACATAGTGGGCTTGACGCCCTGAATGAATCCTGATAAACTCCCTTTCCGCTAAGGCTACTCTTCAGCCTGCAACCTATGAAATTATGGGATCAGGCTGATAATTTTGCCCGAGAACCTTGTGGCGGCGGGAAGCCTTTGGTATAATTTGCCCGCTTAATGCGGGACTAGGAAACCCGCCGACGTAGCTCAACGGAAGAGCACCCGCCTTGTAAGCGGGCGGTTACGAGTTCGATTCTCGTCGTCGGCTCCATTGATGACTGGCGTTTGGGCCCAGAAATGATCCCAAACTCGAGTCAGGAATGGCTCAAGTATAATAATGGGCAGTTACCCAAGTGGCCAAAGGGGGCTGACTGTAAATCAGCTGGCGGACGCCTTCGGAGGTTCGAATCCTTCACTGCCCACCTTCCCGGATACCTCCGGGCAGCAAGACAAGCCCTCATAGCTCAGTTGGTAGAGCACAGTCTTGGTAAGACTGGGGTCATGGGTTCAAATCCCATTGAGGGCTCAGTTGCTGATATCCTCAGTTTGTTCTTTTCCAAAAAGGAGAGGAAAATGGCAAAACAAAAATTTAACCGCAACAAGCCTCACCTCAACGTGGGGACAATGGGGCATATTGACCACGGCAAGACAACCTTGACCGCGGCGATCACAAAGTATTGTGGTTTCTATGGTAAAGCTGATTTTCGGGCATATGACTCAATTGACAACGCGCCTGAAGAAAAAGCGCGCGGCATCACGATCAACATCGCGCATGTGGAATACGAAACCGACAAGCGGCACTACGCGCATGTGGATATGCCCGGACACCGCGACTATATCAAGAACATGATCACCGGTGCGGCGCAGGTGGATGGTGCCATTCTGGTGGTGGCTGCGCCCGATGGCCCGATGCCTCAGACGCACGAACATGTGCTGCTGGCCCGCCAGGTGAACGTGCCGAGCATCGTCATCTTCCTGAATAAGGTTGATATGATGGATGATCCGGAATTGCTGGAGCTGGTGGAACTGGAACTGCGTGAACTGCTGGTCAAGCAGGGCTTCCCGGGTGATACAACCCCGATCGTGCGCGGATCCGCCAAGCTGGCTTTGGAAAGCACCTCAACAGACCCGAATGCGCCCGAATATGCGTGCATCAGGGAATTGCTGCGGGTGGTGGATGAATACATACCGGAACCGAAGCGCGAGACCGAGAAGCCGTTCCAGATGGCGATCGAAGATGTGTTTTCGATCAAGGGCCGCGGAACCGTGGTGACGGGTCGTGTGGATCGCGGCAAGATCAAAGTTGGTGAACCAGTGGAAATCGTGGGTTTGCGCCCAACGCGTGACTCAGTTTGCACAGGTGTGGAAATGTTCCACAAGCAGTTGGATGAAGGCATGGCTGGTGACAACGTGGGCTTGCTGCTGCGCGGTATTGAGCGCACAGATGTGGAGCGCGGTCAGGTGGTGGCCAAGCCGAAGTCGATCACGCCGCATAAGAAATTCCTTGCGGAAGTGTACGTGCTGAAGAAGGAAGAAGGCGGACGTCATAAGGCGTTCTTTAATGGATACCGGCCGCAGTTCTACATTCGAACGATGGATGTGACGGGCGACATCACTCTGCCGCAGGGCGTTGAAATGGTAATGCCCGGAGACAATGTGAATTTGACGGTGGAGCTGATCGTACCGGTCGCTCTTGAGCAGGGCCTGAAGTTTGCCATCCGTGAAGGTGGTCTGACTGTGGGCGCTGGCGTTATCACCAAGATCATCGAATAGGTGGAGAAATGACAAAACAAAAGATACGTATCCGCCTTAAGGCGTACGATCATCGCGTGCTTGACCAATCGGCCAAGCGCATTGTCGAAACCGCCGAACGCTCTGGCGCAAAAGTCGTTGGCCCGGTACCCTTGCCAAGTAAGAAGGAAAGGTTTACAATACGTCGCTCCGCATTTATCGATAAGGACTCTCACGAGCACTTCGAGATCCGCACACATAATCGATTGATCGATGTTTTGGAGCCTGATTCGAAGACGATTGACATGCTGATGCGCCTCAATTTACCCGCTGGTGTGGATATCGAAATCAAAATCTAATAAAGCAAGTCAATTCATCCAACTGGTCTGACCAGAAAGCATAGTCAGACCAGTTGGATTGAGTACGACGAAGCAAGAACAGTACTGTGCGTGGGCCAACATATCAGATGGCCGCGGCAGGCTGCTTGACTGCTTCGTTGGGAGATGATGCAGCCTAGCCCGGCTGACAGTCTCAACTAAATTTTTTGTAAAGGAGAAAACCGAGGATGTTGAAAGGGCTGATTGGTAAGAAGGTCGGCATGTCCCAGATCTTCGATGAAAGAGGTGTCGCTTATCCCGTCACTCTTATCGAAGCTGGGCCTTGTTATGTTACCCAGATCCGACGTCCGGAGAGCGAAGGCTACTCCGCAGTGCAGTTGGGCTTTAGCGAAACGCATCCAAAACGTCTGAGTGGTGGCGAAATTGGTCACTTGAAGACAGCGAATTTGCCCCCTCTGCGTTTCCTGCGTGAGTTCCGCACCAAATCTCTGGACGTTTCTGTTGGTGACGTTATGAAGGCAGATGTATTCACCGTTGGAGAACGTGTAGACGTAATGGGTACGAGCAAAGGTAAGGGTTTTGCTGGTGCAGTAAAGCGTTATCACTTCGCTGGCGGACCTAAAACACATGGTCAGTCTGATCGCCATCGTGCTCCAGGCTCCAATGGCTCCGGTACGACCCCAGGTCGTGTTTATAAGGGTTCGCGTCGCCCGGGCCACATGGGCGACGAGCGCGTAACCGTTCAGAGCCTCAAGGTAGTTCTGGTGGATGCGGAACGAAACCTGATTGGTGTTCATGGCGCCGTGCCAGGCTCAAAAGGCGGTCTGGTGATCATCAACGAGGCGCGCAAGCAGTAACGCGCGATGAATGGAGTAAGACGCTATGAAAGTTGACGTTTTCAACATGGACGGTGAGAAGGTGCAACAGGTTGAATTGCCTGCTGCCATCTTTGAAGCCCCAATTAATCTGGATCTGATGCACCAGGCTTATACACGCCAAATGGCGAATGCACGTCTGGGCACACATGATACCAAGCTGCGCGGCGAAGTGGCTGGCGGCGGTAAGAAACCCTGGAAGCAAAAGGGTACTGGCCGCGCTCGTCAGGGTTCTTCTCGCGCTGCACAGTGGGTGGGCGGTGGCCGTATTTTTACCCCCCATCCCCGTAAATATACCCAGCGCATGCCTTTGAAGATGCGCCGTGCTGCTTTGCGCTCGGCCTTATCTGCAAAAGCCGCGGAAGATGGCATTGTTGTTGTGGATGATCTCGTGTTGGCTGAACCCAAGACCAGATTGATGGCAAGATCCCTCAATCATCTTGTTGGACAGGCTACCGCTTTGGTAATCATTCCTGAGAAATCCGCCGCGTATGATGTTGTTGTTCGTTCCACGAACAACATTCCAGACGCCAAGGTACTCATGGCTGGTTATCTCAATATCCGTGACATTCTCAGTTTTGATAAAGTGATCCTGCCTTTACGGGCCCTGGATTCTTTGAAGTCTACGCTGGAATAGGAGCGATCATGACGACGTTATATGAAATTCTCCGCCGTCCGCTGATCACCGAGAAATCGAATTATCAGTCGCGCAAACTTAACCAATATGCTTTCGAAGTCGCTGAAAACGCGAATAGAACGCAGGTCAAGGATGCCATCGAGACGATTTTCGATGTAAAAGTGGAAAGCGTGAATATTATAAACACCCCGGCCAAGCGTGGCCGCCGCTCCCGCAGCCGCCGCCTGATGGTGCGCCGCCCTGGTTACAAGAAAGCCATTGTTACCTTGCAGTCGGGTCAAACTCTCGAGATTTTTGAGGGGGTGCAGTAATGGCTGTAAAGAAATATAAACCAGTAACCCCCGGTCAGCGTAACATGACAGGTTACACTTTTGAAGAAATTACCAAGAGCGTACCTGAACGCGCGTTGATCGTTTCGCTTGGCAGCCATGCCGGGCGCAATTCCTACGGACGTGTCACAGTTCGTCACCGAGGTGGTGGTGTACGCCGCTACGTTCGTATAGTCGACTTCAAACGCGAAAAACATGGCATCCCTGCCAAAGTTGCAGCGATTGAATATGATCCTGGTCGCACTGCTCGTCTGGCCCTTCTGTTCTATGCGGATGGCGAAAAACGTTACATTATTGCGCCTCTGGGTGTAAAAGTTGGTGACACCCTGCTGTCTGGGCCAAATATTGAAATCCGCCCTGGAAATTACCTGCCGATTGCTAATATCCCGGTTGGCACCATGGTTCACAATCTCGAAATTCAGGAAGGCAAAGGCGCCCAACTTGTGCGCTCCGCTGGTACGTCTGCGCAGTTATTGGCCAAAGAAGGCGAATTTGCCCAGATCCGTATGCCTTCTGGTGAAGTTCGCTTGATTCGCCAGACCTGCTACGCCACAATTGGCCAGGTAGGCAACCTGGATCACAGCAATATCAAATTGGGTAAGGCAGGACGGAAGCGCCATCTGGGTATCCGCCCGACAGTTCGCGGTTCTGCAATGTCGCCTCGCGACCATCCGCATGGTGGTGGTGAAGGCCGCCAACCGATCGGTAAGCCCGGTCCGCGCAGCCCGTGGGGTAAGCCGACCCTCGGTTATAAGACCCGAAAGAATAAGCAGACGGACAAATACATTGTCCGCCGCCGCAGCAAGTCTAGCCGCTAAGGCGCGACAAAGTAAACGAGGAACGAGACTATGTCTAGATCGCTCAAGAAGGGGCCGTTCATTGCCCCAAAATTGTTGAAGAAAATTGAGTCGATGAATCAGCGCGGCGAAAAGAAGGTCGTTAGGACTTGGAGCCGGGCGAGTGTCATCTTCCCCCAGATGGTGGGGCATACCATCGCAGTACATGATGGCCGCCGCCATGTGCCGATTTATGTAACCGAGAATATGGTTGGTCACCGCTTGGGTGAATTTGCCCCCACGCGTACCTTCCGCGGTCACCTCTCGGAAAAAGCTACGAAAGGGAAGTAAGCCATGACTGACGTTCGTGCTCATCTTAGCTTTCTCTCCGTTTCAGCTCAAAAAGTGCGCCTTGTTGTCGATCTGGTGCGGGGCAAAAATGCCAATGAAGCGTTGGAAACTCTACGCTTTGTGCCCAGTCACGCGGCTGTGCCGGTGTTAAAACTTCTCAAGTCGGCTGTGGCGAATGCTGAAGAGAATTTTGGTGTCAGTCGTGATGATATGTATATCTCTACGATTTATGCCAATGAAGCTCCCACGCGAAAATGGCGTCGTTTTGGCGCTCGCGGACGGTTCAAGCCGTTATTGCGCCGTTCGTCTCACGTGACGATCATCCTCAGCGAACGCGAAGCCGGGAAGTAAGGAGAATATATGGGTCGTAAAGTACATCCAATTGGTTTCCGCTTGGTCGTTAATCATGGTTGGCAAGGCCGCTGGTTTGCAGAAGGCGCGCTTTATCGCGATCAACTCAAGCAGGATTTTGCTATCCGCAAACTGGTTCAATCCATCTCCCCCAAGGCTGGTGTTTCCCGTGTTGAGATTGAACGATACCCTGGCAAGATCAAGGTGACCGTCAATACTGCCAAGCCCGGCATTCTTATTGGGCGCAAGGGCGAAGGCGTAAAGAAGGTTCGTGAAGGTCTTCAGGAATTGGTTGGCAAGAAGGTAGATCTCGATATCAAGGAAATGTCTGCTCCTGATACCGATGCTTATCTTGTTGCCCGCAATATTGCTGAACAAATGGAACGCCGTATTGCTTATCGCCGCGCGATGAAGAAAGCTATTCAATCGGCGATGCGCCAGGGCGCCCAGGGTATCAAGATTGAAGTAGCTGGCCGTTTGGCTGGCGCAGAAATGGCCCGCACCGTTTGGCTGCGCGAAGGCCGTGTCCCCCTGCAAACCTTGCGCGCTGATATTGAATTCTCCCGCGCAGAAGCTCTGACCACCTATGGACGTATTGGCGTCAAAGTGTGGGTTTATAAGGGCGATATGAAGCAGGAAGTGGAAGAAAAAGTTGAAGCCACCGAAGGTGTGTACGTCAGCGAGTAATCGCCCGACACAAACCTGTGAAAAGAGGTAGTTAAAATGTTAATGCCGAAGAGAGTTAAGTGGCGAAAACAAATGCGCGGTCGCATGAAGGGCAAGGCCCTGCGCGGCGCGGAAGTAAGTTTTGGTGAATGGGGTCTCCAGGCCCTTGAACCTGGCTGGGTCACTGCCCGCCAGATCGAAGCGGCTCGCCGCGCGATTGTGCGTGAAATGAAGCGCCATGGTAAAGTTTGGATCCGCATTTTCCCGTCCAAACCGTACACACAACGGCCTCCGGAAACCCGTATGGGTAAAGGCAAGGGCAATGTGGAGTACTATGTGGCAGTGGTGAAACCTGGTCGCATGATGATCGAAGTTGCTGGTATGACCCAAGATGAGGCTTTGAAGGCTCTCAAGATGGCCCAGTACAAATTCTCGATCAGGACCAAGATTGTCATCCGTCACGAGGCAGTGGCAGGAGAGTAGCGTATGAAATCAAAAGAAATCCGTAACTTATCCAGCGAACAGATCATGGCCAAAGTGGTTGATACCCGTGAAGAGTTGATGAAACTTCGCTTCCAAGTGGTAACCGGCCAGTTGACCGACACCAGTCGTCTGCGCACGCTTCGTCGTGATATTGCCCGGATGGAAACCATTCTGGCTCAAACGCAGAAAGCGGCCAAGTAGGAAGGTGCAGAATGAATAATCGTCGTCGCATTACTGGTGTCGTCACCAGCAACAAAATGCAGAAGACCGTGGTTGTCGAAATCACTCGAAATTTTCGCCACCCACTGTATAAAAAGGTCATTCACAGTTCGAACCATGTGAAGGCCCATGATGAACTCGGCTGCCAGATTGGGGACGAAGTTCAAATCGTTGAAAGCCGCCCGCTTTCCGCAGACAAGCGTTGGGTGGTTGAAGCGATCGTCACCCACGAAATAAAGACCGCCGATAGCGGCGTGGAGGTATAGTCATGGTCCAGCAGGAAAGTCGTGTAAAGGTTGCTGATAACTCAGGCGCCCGAGAATTGCTGGTGATTCACGTGATCGGTGGGTCAACCCGCCGCTATGCCGGTGTTGGTGATATCGTGATTGCAACTGTGAAGTCTGCTACTCCGCAAGGCGCAGTCAAGAAGAGCGAAGTCGTCAAGGCAGTCATTGTTCGTACTGCCAAAGAATGGCGCCGCGAAGATGGTTCTTATATTCGCTTTGATGACAATGCCGCCGTCATTTTGGATACCGACGGTCAGAACCCGAAGGGCAGCCGTATCTTCGGCCCGGTCGCGCGTGAATTGCGTGAAAAGGGCTTTATGAAGATTGTCTCACTTGCCCCTGAAGTTCTATAGGCCAAGGAGTAAAGTCATGAATGTAAAAATCAGAAAAGGCGATACCGTTGAAGTGATCAGCGGAAATTTTGAAGACAAGGGCAAACGCGGCGAGGTCATCACCGTTCAAGTTGATGATAGGCGCGTAGTCGTGCAAGGTGTCAACATTCTTACAAAACACCAGAAGCAGACTCAAACCAGCCAGGGTCGTTCGGTTAGCCCAGGCCGTATCAAGCTAGAAGGTCCACTTCACATATCAAATGTGATGCTGGTTTGCCCGAAGTGTAGCAAGGCCACTCGCGTAGCCGTTTCCCGCGATGAAACCGGAGCGCACCGAATTTGCAAGCACTGCCAGGCTTTAATCGATTAGGCATGGCCTGGACAGGAGAGCAACAGACATGAATAGAATGCAAGAACGTTATCAGCAGGAAGTTGTACCAGCGTTGCAAAACGCCTTCAACTATCGGAATGTTATGGAAATTCCCAAGGTTACCAAGGTTGTTGTCAATATTGGTCTTGGTGAAGCAATGGGCAATTCCAAAGCGTTGGATGCCGCCATCATAGATATGACCACTATTACTGGTCAAAAACCGATCCAGAACAAGGCGCGTAAAAGCATTGCCAACTTTAAATTGCGTGAAGGTGTCGTGATTGGTATCAAAGTCACTTTACGCGGCGATCGTATGTGGTCATTCTTGGATCGCCTATTGAATGTAGCCCTGCCCCGGGTGCGCGATTTTCGCGGTGTTTCTGCGGATGCCTTTGATGGCCGCGGTAACTACACCCTGGGCCTCAAAGATCAGTTGATTTTTCCCGAAATCGAGTACGACAAAATCGATAAATTGCGTGGGATGGAAATCACGATTGTAACGACTGCCAGGAATGATGAGCATTCACGCGAAATGCTCCGGTTCCTTGGAATGCCTTTCAGGAAGGAAGCTTAAGTTATGGCGAAGAAATGCATGAGTTTTCGAGAAGAACGCCGGAAGTACCCTACCCGAGTTCGTAACCGCTGCTCCCGCTGTGGCCGTGCGCGGGGTTACATCCGCCGTTTTGGTCTATGCCGGATTTGCTTCCGTGAGTACGCTCTGGAAGGTAAGATTCCTGGTGTATTGAAAGCGTCCTGGTAAACCGGATGGAGGTGCTAGAATGAGCGTAACAGATCCAATTGCTGACATGCTGACCCGCATCCGCAATTCCGCGACGATTGGTCAGCCTAACGTGGCAATGCCGCATTCCAAAGTAAAAGTGGAAATTGCCAAGATTCTAAAAGAAGAAGGTTTCCTCGAAGGTTATGAGGTTGCCGACGGTGAAATCCCCGGCCAGCAGGTCTTGCGAGTCAAGATCAAGTATGTTGGTGATCGCCGCGAACGCACCCCGGTCTTGTCGGGTATCGTCCGTGTCAGTCGCCCTGGTCGCCGAGTGTACACCAAGAAACAAGACATCCCGTGGGTGCTGGCTGGTATGGGCGTTGCCATCCTGTCCACTCCCAAGGGCATTATGACGGGACAACGCGCGCGCCAGCTTGGCGTGGGTGGCGAAATCCTGTGCAAAGTTTGGTAAGGAGGTAGTGCTGTGTCTCGTATTGGACGCTTGCCTATCGCCGTCCCCGCTGGTGTGCAGGTGGAGTTGAACGGCTTAAATGTAAAAGTGAAAGGCCCCAAGGGCGCAATGGAACGGAATTTTTCTCCGCTCATTGATGTTGCTCTTGAAAATGGTCTGATCACTGTTACTCGCCATTCAGATTTCCCCGCTGAACGTGCCTTGCATGGGACGACGCGTGCGTTGTTGAATAATATGATCCGTGGTGTTCAAGCTGGCTTTGAGCGCATCATTGAATGGGATGGTGTTGGTTATCGCGCAGAAATGAGCGGTCCTAATTTGATGCTCTTCATGGGCTACTCACACCCAATCACAATGGAACCGCCCCAGAATGTTTCCTTTGCTGTGGATGTAAAGATTCGCCAGATCAAAGTCATGGGTTTTGACAAGGAACAGGTTGGGCAGGTCGCTGCGGATATCCGCAAGGTGCGCCCTGTGGAACCTTACCTTGGCAAGGGCATGCACTACCTGGGTGAAAAGATCCGCCGCAAGGCTGGTAAATCTGGGAAAGGGAAGAAGTAAAAATGGCTAAAATATCCCGTTCAGCATCCCGCGAAAGGCGCCATTTGCGGGTTCGAAGAAAAGTTTATGGCACCCCAAATTGCCCGCGTTTGAGCGTATTTCGAAGTATTAGCGAAATTTATGCCCAGGTGATCGATGATATGGAAGGTAGCACACTTGTGTCTGCTTCCAGCATCGATGCTGAATTGCGTGGCAAGATGGACGGGCTCAAGAAGTCCGATCAGGCGCGTCTGGTTGGTAAAACCGTTGCTCAGCGCGCCAAAGATAAAGGCATTGACATGGTTGTCTTTGATCGTGGCGGTTTCCGCTACACCGGCCGTGTCAAGGCGTTGGCTGATGGCGCTCGCGAGGGCGGGCTGGACTTCTAAGGCTCAATGGAGAACGCTATGTCCGAATATGTAAAGAAAGAACGAGAGAACGAAGAACCGCAGGACCAGTTCGAAGAGCGCGTCATTGAGATTGCCCGCGTTGCAAAAGTGGTCAAAGGCGGCCGCCGGTTCCAATTCCGGGTGACCGTTGTGATTGGTGATGGCCGTGGCCAGGTTGGAATGGGCGTGGGCAAGGCAAATGCTGTGCCAGACGCTATGCGCAAGGCTTCAGATCGCGCCCGTAAAAATCTTCGAAAAGTCTTCCTGCTCGGAACCACCATCCCTCACGAAGTGATCGGAATTGTGGCCGGTGCTAAAGTTTTACTCAAGCCAGCCTCTCCCGGAACCGGGGTTATCGCGGCTGGTGGTGTGCGCGCTGTGCTTGAAGTAGCAGGTATACGTGATATTTTGACCAAGTCGCTGGGTTCCGCCACCGTTCTCAATGTTGTTATGGCAACCTTTAGCGCGCTCGATGGTCTCAAGTCTCCGGCTATTGAGGCTGCCCGTCGTGGGAAGACTGTTGAACAGCTTACCCCGTTCTGGGCACGGAGGAAGCATGGCTAAAAATGTTGCTGCCAATACCATGTTGCGGATCACACTTGTAAAAAGCCCGATCGGCTTTCCTGAACCGCAGAAACGCACGGTTCGTGCGCTTGGCTTGAATCGTATGCATCAAACGGTAGAGCATGAAGATACCCCCGCCTTGCGCGGCATGCTCAATACCGTTATTCACCTTCTTCAGATTGAAGAGTAGGAGCAATTCATGAAACTCCACGATCTGACCCCCAATCCGGGTTCAAAGAAAAACCGAAAACGTGTAGGACGCGGTATTTCTGCTGGACAGGGTAAAACTGCCGGACGCGGTACGAAGGGTGCTGGCGCTCGTTCTGGCGAAGAAGGCAACCTTTATCGCCAGGGTGGCAACCTGCCATTCTTCCGCCGCCTCCCGTTTATCCGCGGTGAAGGGTTCACCCCACCATTTCAGGTTACTTTTAATGAAGTAAACCTCGACCAATTGTCAGAATTCGCGGCTGGTGCGCTTGTAAGCCCTGAATCATTGACCGGTATGCGTATGCTGCGTGATCCCCGCAACCCAGTGGTTATACTGGGTCGTGGCGAACTTACAGTCGCCCTCAATGTTCGCGCCCATCGTGTTTCTGCTGGCGCTAAGAGCAAGATCGAAGCCGCTGGCGGCTCGGTTGAGCTGATTGAAAACTAACTCATCTCAGGAGACCACCCGATGAATAAAACATGGTCGGCCTGGAGCTATCTGTGGAAATCGGTTGACATTCGCCGCATGTTGTTGATGACCATTGGTTTGCTGGTCATTTACCGTCTTGCGGCGAATGTCCCGACCCCAGGTATCGACGCAAATGCGCTGAAGCAAATTCAGCAGCAGTTGGCCGCAAGCGGAGGAAACTTCTTCAGTTTTCTCGATCTGCTTTCCGGTGGTACAGTTTCTCGTTTTTCACTGTTATCCATGGGTGTCTATCCATATATTACTGCCCAGATTATCATCCAACTTTTGGTTCCGATAATCCCCGCCCTGCAGAAACAAATGGATAAAGATCCTAAGGAAACACGGAAATTGATGGAGAAATGGACGATTTATCTGACTGTTCCAATGGCAGCTCTTTCGGCGATTGGTCAGATAAATATTTTCAACTCTCTTGTCCCAGGTACTACGGTTTTGGATTTTGGTATTACGGCAGATAAAATTTTGCCTTCCATGACGGCCCTGCTTTCGATGATCGCTGGAACGCTTTTTGCGATCTGGCTTGGTGAACTGATTTCTGAAAAGGGCCTAAAAGGGCAAGGTCTATCATTGATTATTTTTGCAGGTATTGTGGCGCGTATGCCAGCTAATCTTGCAAATATTATGGCAGATCAAAACAATCGTTGGATTATGCTGTTTTTGATGATTGTGATTATCGTACTAACCATTTTTGCTATCGTGTATGTTCAGGGTGGCCAGCGTAGAGTTGTTGTGTTGTACCCCGGCCGCATGATCGGTGGCAAAATGTCAATGGCTGTCAAAACTACGATGCCGCTCAATGTGAATATGGCCGGTATGATCCCGCTCATTTTTGCCAGCGCCATTCTACAGTTTCCAGCCATCTTGTCTTCATATTTTATACGCAACACAAATGTCAGCGTTGCTGCTTTTGCCCAGGGAGTTCAATCCACCTTTAGCAGTAACTCGACCATCTATTGGGTGCTGTATTTCTTTATGGTGGTGGTTTTCACCTTCTTCTATACGGATGTATTGTTTTCCCAACAGAACTATGGCGAAGAACTAAAGAAAGCTGGGGCTCAAGTTCCTGGTTTTACTCGTGGTGAGCCGACTCAGAAGTACCTTACAAAGGTTCAGCGCCGTATTACCCTGCCGGGAGCTTTGTTCCTCGGTCTGGTAGCTATTTTGCCTTTTGTGCTCAGCTTGTTTTTGAAAGTGATTGGCATTGGCTCTGGAGCGACTTCGGCTGGCTTATTCCTGGTTTCTTCTTCAGGTTTGCTGATCGTTGTTGGTGTGGTTCGTGACATTTATTTGTCACTCAATTCGGAAGTGAAAGAACATACGAATGGCGTTGTCAAACTCATAAGGTAGGAAGGTTGTTATGCCCACTTATATTGTTCTGCTAGGCCCTCCTGGGGTTGGGAAGGGTACACAGGCTGGGATACTTGCGAAGAGGTTAAATCTCCCGCATATCTCCTCCGGTGACATCTTCCGTGAGAATATAAAGAAAGACACTGAATTGGGCAAGTTGGCACAATCTTACATGAGCAAAGGTGAACTTGTTCCAGACGATCTCACCATTGCGATGATACGGGAAAGATTTTCCAGACCTGACTGTGAACGGGGTGCCATCCTGGATGGCTTCCCGCGAACACCTGCCCAGGCAGACAACCTGGAAAATATGTTGAGCGGGTTTGGCGGTAAAGTGAATCTGGTGCCTTTTATCACTGCGCCAAGTGAAGTTTTGATGGAACGCCTGGTTGGTCGTTGGACGTGCCGGGCCAAGGGTCACATTTTTCACGAACGCTTCAACCCACCTAAAGCGCCAGGTGTTTGCGATATCGAAGGCTCCCCTTTATTTCAGCGGGATGATGACAAGGCTGAAACGGTGATCCACCGAATCGCCGTCTATCAAGAACAGACCATGCCCCTGGTGCAATACTATCAAAACCGTGGGGTCCTGGCTGAAATCAATGGTTATGCTCCAATTGAGGATGTTACCTCTCAAATGGTTTCGGCTCTTAAGAAATAGGAAAATTGGTAATTTTATGGACTGGGCTCGTCAGGTAAACATTAAAAATCCAGCAGAAATTGCGATCATGCGTGAAGCTGGCCGTGTTAATGCCACTGTTCTGGCGGCTGTCCGTGAACAATTAAAGCCCGGTGTTTCCACCGCCGACCTCGACGCGGCTGCCGAGGAAGTGCTCAAGAAATATGGGGCAGTTTCACCCTTCAAAGGTTACGGATACCCTCCGTATCCCAACTCCATCACCGTCAGCATTAATGAAGAACTGGTGCATGGGATTCCGACACCCAGCCGGAAGCTGAAAGAGGGCGATATCGTTTCGATTGATTGCGGAACATTTTTGGATGGCTATGTGGCTGACTCGGCTTTTTCTGCTGGAGTTGGCGAAATCTCAGCCAAAGCCCAAAAGCTGCTTGATGTTACTGAGCAGTCTCTATATGTCGGGATCGCCAAAATGCGCTCGGGCAATCGAACCGGCGATATTTCTGAAGCAATTCAGAAGTATGTGGAAAGCCATGGTTTTCACGTTACGCGCGAATACACCGGCCACGGCGTTGGGCGGCAAATGCACGAAGGCCCACAAGTCCCTAATTATGGGACGGCGGGTACCGGCATTCTCTTACGCCCGGGTGTGGTGATTGCGTTGGAACCAATGGTATTGATCGGAACACCCAAGACCAAAGTTTTGAAAGATAAGTGGACTGTGGTGTCTGCAGATGGGTCGCTTACGGCGCATTTTGAACATAGTGTTGCCGTTACCGAAGGAGATCCTTTCATCCTGACTGTCCTGTGACCTAAAGAGAGACACCAAATAGTAGACGGAATTGAACGAACCGAGTATAATAATAACTTCGGCTGCATAGGGCACAATTGTGCGCCTACTGGAGGAGAAAGGCATCATGAAAGTATCACCATCCATTCGTAAACGCTGTGCAAAGTGCAAAATCGTCAAGCGCGGCGGCAGACTCTTCGTGATCTGCGAAAATCAAAAACACAAGCAGAGACAAGGGTAAAAGACTATGGCGCGTATTGAAGGTATTGACCTCCCACGCAACAAACGTGTCGAGATTGGGTTGACCTACCTCTTTGGTATTGGATTAACCCGCTCACGCGAAATCCTGGCAGAAACCAAGGTAAGTCCGGATATCCGTATCAAGGATCTTTCCGAAGCCGAGGTATCCGCTTTACGTGAATACATCAGCAAGCACTTTACGGTGGAAGGTGACTTACGCCGCGAAGAGCAGTTGAATATTAAGCGCTTAATCGAAATTGGCTGCTATCGTGGCATGCGTCATCGCCGCAATTTGCCAGTCCATGGGCAGCGCACCCGCACCAATTCGCGTACCCGCAAAGGTCCTAAGAAGACTGTGGCTGGGCGCGGTCGCCGTCGTGGTGGCAAGAAGTAATTGTTGGCAGGAGACTTATAAAATATGGCACAGAGTGTACGCCAGACGCGCCGAACGAGCGGCGCAAAAAAAGCCAGGCGCTCGTTATCTTCGGGGCAGGTTCATGTTTTTGCCTCGTTTAATAACACCATTGTTACTGTTACGGATACTTCCGGGAATACCATTACCTGGGGCAGCGCTGGATCGGCTGGTTTTAAAGGTTCTCGCAAGAGCACCCCATTTGCCGCCCGGCTGGCTGCTGAACAGGCTATCAAAGCCGCACAGCAGATGGGTTTGCAGGAAGTCGACCTGGTTGTCAAAGGACCTGGTCCCGGCCGCGAATCCGCCATCCGTGCAGTTCAGTCCATGGGTATCAAGGTCCGCTCCATTATGGATAAGACCCCGGTAGCGCATAATGGCTGCCGTCCCCCGAAGAAGCGCCGCGTGTAGTTGTTTGGAGAGGTAAGAATAAATGGCGAAATATCTTGGTCCGGTTTGTAAATTGTGCCGGCGTGAAGGTGAAAAACTTTTTCTTAAGGGCGAACGTTGCTTCACTCCCAAATGCGGGTTTGATAAACGTAGTTTTGCCCCGGGTGTGCACGGGAAATCCGGAAGTCGATCGCGGACCGCTACTGGTCGTGAATCCGATTTCGCACGCCAACTGCGCGCCAAGCAAAAGGCCCGCAGAGTCTACGGTACGATGGAACGTCAATTCCGCCGCTACTATGAAACTGCTCAGCAGCGCCGTGGCCTAACCGGTCTCAACCTGCTCCAGCTTCTGGAAAACCGTCTTGATAATGTTGTTTACCGCTTAGGTTTTGCTTCCAGTCGTGCAATGGCACGCCTGTTGGTTAGCCACGGTCACTTTACTGTCAACGGTCGTCGCTCTGACGTGCCATCTATGCTCCTGAATGCCAGTGACGTAATTCAGGTGCGTGAGGGTTCCCGCCAAACCACCTACTTCAAAGAACTTGTGGATGTAGCTGAAAAGCGGACATTCCCGGCTTGGCTCAATCGTGACCTGAAAAATTTTATGGGTACGGTTCTACGCATGCCGGAACGCGCAGAAATCGACGGCAACTTGAACGAACAGCTTATCGTTGAGTTTTACTCACGTCGATAGCTAGTCGCTACAGTTACGTGGCAGGTCCTCAATTCTTAAAGTGAGGGCCAAGTAATGCCGCCGTTTTTGAACAAGGGAGAGGTGAACCGTGACCGGCTTAATGAATATGGTCATGCCCAAGATCGAGCGTGAAGCAGAAGCTCGAAACTACGGGAAGTTTGTTATAAGTCCGCTGGAACGTGGTTATGGCGTTACCGTTGGTAATGCCTTACGGCGCGTCCTGCTTTCATCCCTGGATGGCGCGGCTGTTTCGTCAGTTCGTATTACCGATGTTTTGCATGAATTTAGCGACATCACTGGCGTACGCGAAGATGTGATCCAGGTTACATTACAAATCAAGCAGATTCGCTTGAAGCTTAATGGCGTGGATTCCTCCCGCATGCACCTTGAGGTGCGCGGCGAAGGAATGGTTACAGCCGCGGACATTATTACCCCACCAGATGTGGAGATCATTAACCCAGATCTCTATCTTTTTACGGTCGATGATCCCAAGACACGTCTCGACATCGAATTGACTGTTGAGCGTGGCCGTGGATATTCGCCAGCCAATGAACGTTCTGGACATTTGCCTATCGGTGAACTGCCGGTGGATGCGATCTTCAGCCCGGTGAGACGAGTCAACTGGGAAGTAAATAATGCACGTGTTGGCCAGAGCACTAACTACGATAAGCTAACGCTTGAAATCTGGACTGACGGCACGATTTCGCCAGAAAAGGCGCTCAGTACTGCTGCCAAAACCATGATTGAACACTTGCGTTACATTGCTGGCGTGAATGAAGAAACTCTTTCCGTTGCTATGGAAAAAGAAGTAACTGGTTCACGTATCAGCGGTGAAATTGCCGAGACCCCTGTCGAAGCACTTGATCTCTCTGTCCGCGTGTTCAATTCACTCAAGCGCACTGGTATCACAACCGTTGGCGATGTGCTTGATCTGCTCGAAAAGGGCGACCAGGCTGTCATGTCTATTCGTAATTTTGGCGAAAAGAGTCTCGATGAATTACGCCAGAAGATGCACGAAAAGGGCTTTTTGAAAGAACAACCGATTAATCCGGAGAAAGACTAATGCGACATCAGGTAGCAGGTTACAAACTTGGGCGCTCCAAGGGCGCGCGCATCGCCCTGCGGCGTACGCTTATTAAGCAGTTCTTTACTCATGAACGTATCACGACCACACGGGCCAAGGCAGAAGCCATCCGTGGGGACGCTGAACGGATGATCACTGTTGCTCGCCGCTCTGCGGAAGCAACCCCGATTGCCAAGGTAAATGCGCGCCGCCTGGTGGTGAGCCGCCTTGGTGGTGGTGATGATGTAGTCAGAAAATTATTTGACGAAATTGCCCCCCGCTTTGCGAGTCGGCCAGGTGGTTACACTCGTATGTTGAAGCTTGGACCACGTTTTGGCGATTCTGCTGAGATGGTGATCCTTGAACTAGTGGAAGAATAAGTCAGAATTATCTTCTGTGTTCTCAGGTCGTTCTGACCATCTAAACACGGAACTGACAAAGTGGCACGTTACAAGATTATTCTAGCCTATGACGGAACGCTCCTGTTTGGGAGTCAACGTCAGGCAGTATCCAGAACGGTACAAAGCGAACTTGAAAAGACGCTTAGCCGCTTGGGTTGGCAGGAAAAATCTGTTTTGTTGGCAGGTCGCACCGATGCTGGTGTGCATGCCTCAGGGCAGGTGGCTTCTTTTGAACTGTTGTGGAACCATACAGCCGAAGAATTGGTCAGGGCTTTGAATAGTAACCTGCCCTCTGAAATGTCTGTACGCGCAGCTCAGATCGTACCGGATGATTTTCATCCACGTTTCGACGCCATTTCAAGAAGATATTGTTATAGGCTTTACTGCCAGCCGGTGCGCGATCCTTTACGGGAGCGTTATGCCTGGCGGCAGTGGCCAGCATTGGATGGCAGGCTTTTGGATGAAGCAGCCCGCTTGATGATAGGTACACACAATTTTGTTGCTTTTGGGACCCCGTCCCGTCCCGGAAACAGCACTGTGCGTACTGTAGTCAAGTCTGTGTGGCGCAGCGTAGCCGATGAGTGGTTTTTTGATGTGCAGGCCGATGCGTTTTTGTATCACATGGTGCGCAGGCTGGTATTTGTGCAGGTGGCTGTAGGACAGGGCAAGTTTCCGGTGCAAGTTATGGCCGATATGCTCTCAGGTAGTTCCAGCCTTGTTCCTGCTGGTCTGGCTCCCGCAAGCGGACTAACACTGGTAGAAGTTACGTACCCTGAATGATCAGGTTGAAATAGTCAAAAAAGAAAGTATGTGGAGATACGACCGTGTATAAATCGTACTATCCGAAGGCCAAAGATATCCAGAATGACTGGGTTGTTATTGATGCCGCAGGTCAAAATCTGGGCCGTTTGACGGCGAAAATTGCCGCCACCTTACTCGGAAAACATAAGCCAACCTATACACCCGGCGTTCCGGTGGGTGATTACGTTGTAGTTATCAATGCAGCTCACATCACTGTGACTGGCTCGAAGACGACCGAGAAGACTTATTACCAACATTCCGGCTATCCGGGTGGGTTGAAATCCGTTACCTTAAAGGATCAACTCAAGAATCATCCCGACCGCGTTATTCATGATGCTGTCTGGGGCATGCTTCCCAAGACCAAGTTTAGCCATGCCATTATCAAACGCTTGAAAGTATACGGTGGCGCTGATCACCCTCACGCCGCGCAGGTCGAGAAGAAATAAAGGAGCATTACAATCATGGCGCAGTATTTCGAAGGAATTGGACGCCGAAAAGAAGGCATTGCCCGCGTGCGTGTTTCGGATGGCTCGGGTAAGTTTGTTGTCAATGGCAAAAATGCCGCTGACTTTTTCACCCGCCCAGGCGATATGCAAGCTATTCTCACCCCTTTGGCAACCATTGGACATGAGCCTTCCGCTTATGACATTTCTGTTGTCGTCAATGGTGGTGGTGTGTCTGGTCAGACCAGCTCTGTGGTGTTAGGTCTGGCTCGCGCGCTTGTCAAAATTAACGGCGAGTGGACTTCTGCCATGCGCAAGGCTGGTTTATTGACCCGTGATGCACGCATCAAGGAACGCAAGAAACCAGGTCTCAAGCGCGCCCGCAAGGCTCCTACTTACACCAAGCGTTAGTATTTTATAACAACCTACATCGTATTGCGTAAAACGTTTGCGAGAACAAAGCTCGCGTTGCGTTTTACGCTTTACGCTTTAATCTCCTGGCGTGTTTGGCGTATATCCCAAGTGTTCCGCGCAAATTGTATCCTGGGAAGGCATTGTGGAGGCACGAAATATGGAATTGAAGAATATAGAATTAGCGATCAAGCTCTTTGGACTTGAAGCTGAAGAAAAGATTACCCTGCTGGATGGCAAGTTATTGGCAGCAGCTCATATTTCGCCTTTTGCACCGGATGCGCCTGCGTTAATTACAGGCTTGGAGGGTGTGGATCTTGCTTCTTTTAACCGGCCGTTATCGGCGGTTTATCCTCAGAATTTTTCGCTGAAAATAGTTGAAAAAGATGGTCAGGTTGTTCAATTTCCACTTTCTAATTTGAGCGGAAAAACAGGTCTGGCTCTGCTTATACCACCGCTTGGCATTGGCACTTCCTTTGAAGCTTTTCAAGAGATCATCGCGCATTTACGTGCTCCTGAGGATGGCTGCCCCTGGGATAAAGAACAAACCCACCTTAGTTTGCGCAAGCATTTACTTGAAGAAAGTTATGAAACTCTCTCGGCTATGGATGAGCAGGATACTGAAAAGATGTCCGAAGAATTTGGGGATTTGCTCCTGCAAATTGTTCTCAATGCGCAAATAGCGGTTGATGCGGGCGAGTTCAACATGGCTGCCATTTTGCAAGGCATCCACGCGAAGATCGTCCGCCGGCATCCTCACGTTTTTGGTGAAGTGCAGGTGGCTGGCGTTGGCGATGTGCTTTCAAATTGGGAGCAAATCAAAGCTGGCGAGCGCAAAAAGCAGGGCCAAAAAGACAAAGGCGCGTTGGATGGCTTGCCTGCCGCATTACCTGCCTTGATCCAGGCTCAGGAATTTCAGGATCGGGCTGCCAGAGTAGGGTTTGATTGGCCCGAGGTCACTGGTGTGCTTGAAAAAATCAACGAGGAAATCGAAGAGGTTCAGAAGGCCGCCAACCAGGATGAATTAATTGATGAAATGGGCGATTTATTCTTTGCCCTGGTTAATCTGGCTCGTTGGAAAAAAATTGATGCCGAGGCAGCATTACGCGGGGCCAGTCTTAAGTTTAAAAAGCGTTTTAAGTATGTTGAAAACCGCGCGCATGAGCTTGGCTGTTCAATGCAAAATATGGATATTCATGAATTGGACGATCTTTGGAATGAGGCCAAGCGCGCTCTTCGCAACGGCTGAGACCAAGATTGTTTATATGTAACTACTCATCAGCCTTGCAAAATCGTCACCCCGAGAGTAAGATAATACAGTGTATAAAATTTGTTACCTGAGATAATTTTTTGATTTCCACTCCAAACTCTGTTTCCTCAAACATACCATCCCTTCCCATCGTTGAACTTCGAGATGTAGTTAAGATTTATAAAAGCGATGCCGGTGAATTTACTGCTTTGCGTGGTATAAACGCGCAAATATTTCCATGCGAATTTTTGGGGGTGATCGGCAAATCGGGCGCAGGAAAATCAACCTTTTTGAACATGATCACGGGCGTGGATACTTTAACGCAAGGTGATGTCCTGGTCAGAACTGAAGGGAAGGAAGTATCAATTCATCAACTTAGTGAAAATGATCTGGCCAGTTGGCGGGGCCGCAACCTGGGGGTTGTGTTCCAATCATTTCAACTCCTGCCAATGCTGACCCTGCTCCAAAATGTTATTTTGCCGATTGATTTATGCGGGAAATATAGCCCGCGCGCCAGCCGCGCGCGCGCGATGGAACTCCTCGATCTGGTTGAAATTGCTGATCATGCCAATAAGCTACCGGCATACATTTCAGGCGGCCAGCAGCAGCGTGTGGCGATTGCCCGCGCACTTGCCAACGATCCTCCTATCCTGGTGGCAGATGAGCCGACCGGCTCGCTGGATTCTGTGACAGCCGATCATATTTTCGATGTTTTCGAGCATCTGGTTGAACGTGGAAAAACCATTATCATGGTTACCCATGATACCGGTTTGCAGCCTCGTTTCAGCCGTCATCTGTTGATTGCGGATGGTGAGATCGTCATTCCACCGGATTCAACAGGGGCCGTATCTGCACCCGCGGCTCAGGCAAGATAATATGTCAATCCCAGCCCCACTTTATTCAGGTTCTTCCGCAGGAACTGCGCAACCTGTTCCCAGCGCGGTGATGCCGCTGACCCCTATGATTGATATACGCGGGGTGGTTAAGATATTTAAAAATGCTGCTGGCGAATTTAAAGTTCTAAAAGGACTCGATTTAACGATCGAACGCGGCCAGTTTGTTTCCATTGTCGGCAAATCTGGAAGTGGCAAATCAACTCTTCTCAATATGATTACCGGAATTGATCATCCCACACATGGCCAGGTGATAGTAAACGGCACCGATCTTTACGCTGGTAAGAATGAATCCAGCCGCTCACTCTGGCGTGGTAGAAACCTGGGGATTGTATTCCAGTTCTTTCAATTGTTGCCCATGCTCAGCCTCCTCGAAAATGTTATGCTGCCCATGGATTATGCACGGATGTATGATTTTGATGAACGGCCAAAGCGCGCCATGCAGCTATTAACCCTGGTTGGTCTGGAACACCAGGCCAGAAAACTGCCCCTGGCGGTTTCCACTGGTCAACAACAGCTTGCCGCGATTGCCCGCGCCCTGTCTACTGACCCTCCGTTGCTGGTTGCAGATGAACCCACCGGAAACCTTGATTCGCACTCATCGGATCATATCATTGAGCTCTTTGACCAGCTTGTTCGTGAAGGCAAAACGGTAGTGATGGTTACACACGACCCATCCCTGACAGCCCGTACCAACCGAAATATTATTATTTCTGACGGCGAACTTATTTCTGAAGCTGTGGCTGTGGCACTGCCGCTGCTCCACCACCGCGAAATGTTGGCGGTCACAAAACAGGCGAAATCTTTAAAAATAAGCCCCGCACAAATTATCCTCCAACGGGATGTGCATGTTGAATCCTTTTTTATCATAGCGCGCGGGGTGGTTGAGGTAATCTTGCAAGGGAAAAATGAAGAAGATGTGATCGTATCGCGCCTCAACCCTGGGCAATATTTTGGCGAAGTGGAACTGCTGGTTGGCGGTATGTCAATCGCGAGCGTGCGAGCGGCGGCTGATACTGCGGTGGAACTGTTGGCGCTCCAGCGCGATGATTTCCATAAACTTCTGAAGGAATCACCAATCACTGAAGAAGCCCTCGGACGCATTGCCCGACAGAGATTGCAAGAAAACAAATCAATCAATCGGCAAGGCTTGCCCCAGGCCGGTTTAGGGAAAAACAATAATGCGTCCTCGCTGGCTTAAAGTATTTTCAGATTTAACCGATAACTGGCTTCGTACCGCGCTGGTTGTTTTTTCCATTGCGGTGGGGGTAATTTCAATTGGTGTGATTTCTGGCGCTTATGTCATCATTTCCAATGATATGAGTGCCAGTTATGCGGCTAACCATCCCATGAATGTCGAACTGCGCCTGAGTACTCAGTTTGACAAGAATCTGGTCGACACAATCAGAAATATGCGTGGTGTGGCGCAGTCTGAAGGTCGCAATATTTTTGCCATTCGGGCGCGTGTTGCCGGCACAACCCAATGGACAAGCCTTGATCTTGTCGGGATCGAAAATTTTAAAAAAGTTCAGATCAATTTGCTGAAGCCGATTTCCGGGCAATCAAGCGCAGATAAGAAACAACTATTGCTGGAAAAGAAAGCTTTCACCACACTCAACGCGCCGGTTGGTTCCACGCTAGAGTTTGAACTGTCGGATGGGACGATTAAAACCCTGCCTGTCGTCGGTATTGTCCAGGATCAAACCACCGGTGCCGGTGATTTTTTGGCGCCGCCTTTTGCATACATCAGCACAGACACGTTGACTTATTTGGGCCAGAAAGATGGATTTAACCGCCTCTATGCAACTCTCTCGGCCGGGAATAACGATGAAGAGCAGCTACGTCAGATGGCAGCCAATATCAAGGACAAGGTGGAAAAGTCCAATCTGATTGTCAGTCGTTCCCGGATATCTAAAACGAATGAACATCCGATGGCTTCTACTGTCCAGGCAATTTTAGGCATATTGCTGGCGCTGGGCATATTGATCTTGTTCCTCTCCAGTTCTTTGATCGCAAACACTTTGAACGCACTGCTCAATCAGCATCTTCGTTATATTGGTGTGATGAAGCTGATAGGAGGGCGTCAAAATCAGATTATTGCGATGTACATCACTTTGATTCTGGCGTTTGGCGTGATTGCCTTGTTGATCTCTGTTCCTGTTGGTGGGCAGGGCGCCTATGCGCTGGCGGCTTTTATCGCGGATAAGCTTAATTTTGGTTTGTTGGGGTTTCGAATTGTTCCGCTTGCTTTTATAATCCAGATTGTGATTGGGATGGCCGTACCTTTATTGGCTGGCCTGGTGCCGGTTTTGAACGGTTCGCGCATCACCGTTTTGCGCGCCATTAGCGGCGAAACCGCTCGCGAATCTGGCAGCGGCCCGGCCGCTGACCTCAGGCGCGAAACGGCGTGGGAACGCTTTTCGACTGGTCTGGCGCATGAGCTTTCTCATCGCGGTTTTCATATCCCGCGCCCGCTCTTAATCTCGCTTCGCAATACTTTTCGCCGTCGGGGACGCTTGATGTTGACCCTTTTTACGTTGACGATGGGTGGCGCCATATTTATTGCCGTCTTCAATGTTCGGGTAACTTTGTTTGACTACATTGATGCGATTGGCCGTTATTTCCAAGCAGATGTTACGGTGACTTTTGATCGACCTTACCGCCTGGAAAAAGTGAATTTGAGCGGGATGAAATATCCTGGCGTAACCCAGGTGGAAGGTTGGGCTTTCGCGGATGCTGCCGTCCTTTTCCCCGATAAAACTGTCGCAGATAACCTTGTGATCATGGCCCCACCGGTTGACAGTAAGCTGGTTGAGCCGATTCTTACCGCCGGCCGGTGGCTGCAGGCCGGTGACGAAAAGGCGATTACTGTCAGTGAGAGTATCCTGGATGCCTTCCCGGCTCTTCAGCCGGGGCAAATCCTGCGTTTAAAGATCAATGGCAAAGAAGATGACTGGAAGGTTGTCGGAATTTTCAAGTTTGTCGGTCAGCAAGGCACAATTGCGTATGGAACGTATGGATATATTTCCCGCTATACCAATCTGGTGGATCAATCAATATCATACCGTGTGGTAAGTTCCGGTGGTCATGATGCGGCTTCGCAGCAAAAACTGGCGGAAGGATTGGATAAATACTTTCGAGATCAGGGATTTCATGTAACAGAGGCGCGAAGTGGAAAATCTACGCTCGCTACGGCTTCTGAGAGCCTGGACATTTTGGTGACTTTCCTGCTGGTGATGGCCATGCTGACTGCCTCAGTCGGTTCGATGGGGTTGGCAGGCACCATGGGCATGAATGTTCTTGAGCGTACGCGTGAAATTGGTATCATGCGTTCAATTGGTGCGGTTGATCTCGAAATTATGCGCACGGTGATCGTGGAAGGTGTTGTAATTGGGCTGATTTCATGGTTCCTGGGTATGCTCCTATCATTTCCTTTTACCTACCTTCTCTCCACCATTGTCAACCTGGCGGTTTTCAATTCTCCAGTTGATGTGCATTTCACCTGGGTCGGTTATTTGATCTGGCTGGCGGTTGTGCTGGTTTTGTCTGCCCTCGCCAGTGTATTGCCAGCTCGCAACGCCGCCAGCCTGACCATCCGGGAAGTTCTGGCATACGAATAATGTGCCGCCAAAGATATGCTTTTCTTTGTTCAAATGAAATAAACGAGGATAATAGAATGAAAAAAATTAGGTTCCCTTTCATCTTGACCATCTTATTATTACTTTCCATCCCCTTATCCGCCTGTTCTCTGACGGGGTCCCCGGCCTCGACTGCCGCTGCCGCTACCGCTGTACCTCAGGCTACTCCAGGGGGCACAACTCCTGCCACGCAACCGTCTGCGGGTATCGTATCTGCCTCCGGTAAACTGCTGCCTTCATCCACCTCGCAATTGTCATTTGCGCAGGGCGGTGTGGTTTCAGAAGTATTGGTCAAGGCCGGTGATACCGTTGCCGCCGGGGATGTGATTGCCCGTCTGGAGGGCATTAAAACCGTCCAGGCAGACCTTTCGGCTGCCGAAACTCAGTATGACCAGACTCTAAGTGCTGCGCTGGCGCAAGATAAGGCGAATCGTTCCAAAGATTTGTATAAAGTCCAGACCAGCGGTTTTACCTTGCCCACCTGGTATTACGATCAACAGGAACAGATGAACGCAGCCCAGGCTACAGCGACTAATGCGTTGAACGAGTGGAATAAAACCAAAGATAAGCTGGCTTCTGTGATGAAAACCACTGGCGCAGATTTTGTTCAGGCTGAAGTTAACCTTGCCAATGCCCAATCTGATTACCAGGTGGCAAAAAATTTGAATGACCGTATTAAGGATGGAAAATCTATTGAGGATTTATCTCGCCGGCAGTTGTACTTATTGGGGCGAGATGCATACCTGCAGACCAAAAATGTTGATCCGAAATGGGTGACAGTCACCAAAATCAGCCAGGATCTGCGCGATAAAGCCAAGAGTATATTTGATGATGCAGATCAAAACCTCAAGGATATGCAGACGGCCTATGATGATGCAGTCTCCACGGATGGCGCCAAGGATGTCTTAAAAGCTCGCGCGCAGGCCAGCATTGCCCAGGAGCATTATTACACTGCCCTGGACTATGTGCGCGCTTTGCAAACCGGCACCGAATCGCAAACATTGGTTACCGCAAACACTACTCTGGACAAAATAAAAGCCTCCATAGAACTTTACGAAATACGCGCTCCTTTTGGTGGTACCATCCTCAGTACGAATTTGAAAGTAGGTGAAGCAGCTTCGCCAGGAGTTCCGGTTGCTTTTATTGCAGATACTACAACGTGGACGGTAGAAACCAAGGACCTGGCTGAAATTGATATCGCCCGCGTGGCTGTGGGCCAGACTGTTTCGATTAAACTTGATGCCCTGCCAGGCGAAGAATTTCCAGCCAAAGTTACCATCATCGACCCGGTTGGCAAGGAATACCTGGGTGATATGACCTACAAGGTCACTGTGGCGCTCGATAAGGCCGATCCGCGCTTCAAATGGAATATGACTGCGACAGTCAATATACAGGCGAATTGATCGAACCCTGTAGATATATTTACTGTTGGTTGAAATTAGCCCGCTGTCACAGCAGGCGGTAGGAGAATAATGGATATAAAACTGAACAATCCTGAGCCAGTCATGACGGGTACAAAGCAAACCTTGTTGACCTGGGCCAGAAAAATTGAATCATTCGCAGATTTGCCCGCAAACTTCAAAACTGCTTGCGGCCCCGTGTTGGGCGACATCCAGCCTTTCCCCCATGTCGTATTTGCGCCAGCCATTCAGAATATTCGCTATCCTTACACTCAGAAATTGCTCTGCGAGATTGGAAACCTATTTTATATCTGGGAATTTGTCGGTGGAAAAGTCCAAACATCCATTTTCCCATTTGAAAATATTAGCCGGTTGGAGATGGGAAGCATCCTGTTAAATTCCTGGATGACGGTTAGTGGTGTGACCACCGAAGGGGTACTTTTGAGTATCCCGATACCCTTCAACACCGCTACATTGAGGCATTTCCTCCCATTAATCCAGCGCATCCGCCCTGCGGTTGTTGAAATGGGTGGCGAACCCTGGCAGGAGCAACTGGCCAGGTTCGATTACCTTTCTTTAAAAAATTTCAAGTTTATGAGTTTCGCTCGTGAGAGTATGGTCATGGGTCAAGAAGTCTTTGGAACCATCTGGCAGCCAGCCATCCAGCGACATATTATCACCATACTCGGACGTTCGTTTGACGATATTACCACATTGGCACATCTGGCGATTTTGACTGGCACAGAGCTTATCGTTATCCATGATGATGAAACCTCCGAAGAAAATCGCGGTGTGCGATATGGTGGTGTCTGGCACTATATCCCCATCCGTCATATACGAAGTTTAGTACTTAGCGAGAAAGGTTCTGACCAGTTGATCTTTTCAGTGAGCTTTGAAAACGGGACCAGTCC
>CAIWAX010000268.1 GCA_903910795.1 uncultured Anaerolineae bacterium | reverse complement strand
TTGGACTTTTGACAACGAGAAAATACCTTGCGCTTCGGAAGCTCAAGAAAGCACATTTACAACTTCATAAACGAACGTCTCACAGGCTCGACAACCGCCGAAAACTCAAGTTTTAGCCTTTTTTACGACTGCGAGACGTTTTCTTGGGATCAGTAGCATGCCTTTTGGCCGCCCCGGGGATTTACCTCGAGGTTTGGGCGCAGGGGAGAGTGTCCCAATCTGCCGAATAATTCGACTCATATCCCGTTGCGCAGCAGCTGGGGTGATCAACTTGTTCAAAACAGATGGCAGATAACGTTCCCAGGGTCGTGGCAATTGAGAAACCAAGTCTCTCGCTGCCCAGAGTTGCAAATATGCCAACGCTACCAATCGCCACCAGTTTTCTTCGTGTTTATCGTCCGGGGTCTGGAACTTATCCAACAGCAGCTTCTGTTTTCCAAAGCGAAAGAAATGCTCCAGATCGTAGCGCTGCAAATACGATTGATAAATGTCCAGCAAGGAAAGCTCAGCACGTCTATCGCCCATCACAATTAACCATAATGGCTTCGCAAACAGGGCTTTACCATCTGGGTCGTACCAGCGAATTTTGACGAGGGTAAAAGCATGTTTGTGCATGGGAATATTTTGTTTCCCGCGCATTAACATATTTTCCCAAGCTTGGATTTCGATCCGATAAGTTATCTTGCGCTGGCTGGTGAAGGTCGTTTCAGCAACATTATCTGGTTCACCTCAGGTTTCAGGGGCTTTCAAACAAAAAGGTTTTCCGTACCAGGTTGGGTGACCCTTACCGCTCCCTTCGTCAACATCTGAAGCAGGCTCATGGTAGAAAGTGCGCGTACCACGGGCACGGGTAATTGTTACCAAGTTTGGTTGATCGCGATTGGCGTTCAAGAATGCCGGTTTGCTATATGCGCTGTCTTCTACTTCCACGCATAACACGTCACCAAAAGGCAGTTCGTCATCTTCCAGTATGGTTCTGACTTGCTGAGCACCAACCAATTCTTTGTTTGCCTGGCTGGTAACCCGTTGCATCGCAAGCGGAACTACCCACGGACCAATCTTTGCCTTGTCACGCTCAGGTAATGCAGCCACAAATGAGTATTGATGCCCAATTGCAATCGGTTTGTTGCCCTTGATGGTGTTTGGCTGATAGACAAAACCGCGATCAGGTAAAGTTTCTGCATACGGCCGTGGGCTTGAAGTAACATCTGTGCCGATCAAATAAAACTTCCGAGTCTGCGGTGGCTCAATTGTCTTCGCTGCCAATCGAGCAATTTGTTTTTCGCTGAGGCACTCCACAGCAATAGCTTTGTTCAAAGCTGTGTATGTCCGCTGAAATTGCGGGCTCAAGGTTAATTCGACTACCGATTTGGCCGTGGTGTTGCTGCTGAGCGCATCCACCAAATCCATTAACGTATCGGTTCGTTTATAGTTGTTAAAGTTCTGGTAAACTTCAGAACGGAACTGCTGCAGTTGCTTGTCCATAACTCCCAATTGTCATGCAGTTCCATCTTTTTTGCAATCTTTGACTTTGTCAAAAGTCCAATTTTAGCCACACATAGAAAAAATCTGACAAATCAGAGTAAGGAACATTGTCGTAATATGGTGGATCGGTAATGATTGCATCAAAAGTATTTTTTTCAAAAG
>CAIWAX010000267.1 GCA_903910795.1 uncultured Anaerolineae bacterium | reverse complement strand
TCTTGGATTTGGGGCCGATCTCGCCTGCGTGTTCTTCGCAGGAAGGCGGGGGAAGGGGGTGGTTTAAGGGGGCGAATCAAATTAGATTTTTTTGGTGAGCCACGTTGACAGCCTCAGTTCGGTTGGAAGTGTTCAGTTTAAGCATGATCTTTTTCATGTAGAACTTGATGGTATTTTCGCTGACCGTCAGTGCCAAGGCTGCATCTCTGTTCGATTTCCCGGCCGCCACCAGCCGCAAGACATCCCGTTCACGCTCCGAGAGCAGCGGCTCGGGCGCGCCGCTGGCCGCCTGGCTGACATGTTTAAACAGGCGGCTGGCCATCGAACGCGCCACCGCTGGTTCGCCGCGTTCCAACCCGCTGATCATTTGCAGGAATTCCTGCGCGTTCAGATGTTTCAACAGATAGCCATCTGCCCCGGCGTGGATGGCGCTCAGCAGATGTTCATCATCCTCAGACACGGTCAGCATCACGACCTTGATGCCTGGCAGATTGGTCTTGATCTGTTTCAGGGCCTCAATCCCATTCATGATGGGCATGTTGATGTCCAGCAATACCAGTTCAGGGCGCAGGAACAGCACGCGTTCCACCGCGCTTTTTCCATCCCCGGCCTGACCGACCACCTCGTGGCCGCCGGCCTCCAGCAGGCTGATGATTCCATCCAGGAACAGGGAATGGTCATCAGCGACAAATATTTTCATCAATTCTTCTCCGGTAAACTGAGGGTTACAAAAATAACCGTGCCGCTTGCAGGAGAAGATTTTACATCAAAACTCGCGCCAATGCTCTCCGCTCTTTCACGCATGGTCGCCAGTCCAAAATGCGGCTGGCCTTTTGTGCCGATGGAGGTTACATCAAATCCGATACCATTATCGCTGATCGTCATTTCCAGCAAACCCTTGTCCGGCTGTTCGAGTGTTACGTGGGCTTGCCTGGCCTGGGAATGTTTGCGAACGTTACTGATGGCCTCCTGCATGATGCGCATGAGCTGCAGTTCGATTTCTGGCGGCAGCAGCAGGTTTTCAAGTCCGGGTGCCACCTCGGCAAGCACTTCAATATCCATGAACAGATTGGATTGGCTCAGGTATTTACGGATATCGGTCGCCAGGCCCTGACGTTCACCGCTGACCATTTTCAACCCGAGGATGGATGCGCGCACATCCAGGGCTTGTTTCTGGGTTTCGGCCTCAATCTGGCGCATAAAGGCACCGGCTTTTTGGGTGTCGCCCTTTTCAATAAAAAGATGCGCAGCCTGGGTTTTGGTGGTGACGTAGCCGAGGAATTGGGCGATGCCGTCATGCAGCTCGCGGGCGATCCGTTCGCGTTCTTCAACGATGGCTGTTTCGCGTACCCGCGCGGTTTGGACTAGCTGGGCTTCGTGTTCGGCCAGCCGGTCGGCCATGCGGTTGAACGTTTGCCCCAGGCTGGCGATTTCATCATGCTGGCTGTTGTCCATTGGGAAGCGTTTCTCGAAATCGCCGCCGGTGTAGGCTTTTAGCAGGTGATGCAGATTCTCGATACGCTGCACAACCATGAGGCTGATCAGCAAATAGGCGCCAGACCCGATCAACAGGGCAAACCCAACCGAAAGGATCAGGTTGGTGCGCAGTTCGGTCAGGATGTTTTTTTCAGAATCTGGCAGCGGGGTATCTATTAATAAGACACCCACATATCTTTTCTCTGAATCATGACAGGCCCAGCATTCGGATGTATTGAGGATGGGCGTGGCAACCCGCATCATGCCATCCTGCCCCAGGGTGTTGATGATGACACGCGGTTGGTCTTTGACCGGGTATTTATGACATTGTTCGCAGCCCGGGCTTTTCATCGACCAGGCCTTATTTTCTTCGTCCGGCAGGTTGCTGATCTTGACTTCATTACTTAAATTGATGATCCAGATTCTTGCAATGGATTTGTTTTGTGTGATCCCCGCTATCAGCTCCCGGGATAACTGCCGGTCATTGTTGAGCATCGAATGCCGCAAACTGCCCAGCAGCAAGTCGCCGAGCTGGCTGGTGTTTTGCTCAAGCTGCTGTTCGATCATTTTCCGTTCATCGTAATATTGACTGAAGGAGAAGAATAACATGGCAAGCATGATGGGGATCACCACCAGGATGGCCATTCTTACTCGCAGGTTCAGGTTGAAAACTCTTGCAAACAAACCATTGAACATGGTATCTATTTTTACACACATTTGTTCGTTTTGCGGGGCGATTTGCGGCCGATCCCGTTTTTACCTGGCATCCCAACCCGGACAAGCGCCGTTTCACGAGAGATTTACACAGAGTTGCGCAGAGAATCCACGAATAAGCCACGAACCCGCAGGGCACATGTTCACGAATTAGGCGGCGCACCGTATTCGTGGCCTTTATTCGTGGACGGCTTTGAACGGGCCATTCCTGTGCGCTCTGTGGTGCGGTATTTTTTTTATTTTTCCGCATCCTTCCACAGGAGCTGCCAATCATGGGTATAATGGATAGGAACGGTCAGATTTTTTTCCTTTTGGAGTAAGCATTGATGGATTTAGACAGTGTCATTCTCAACTGTTTGCGGGAAACTTCTCAGTCCGAGCTTCTGGCGTCATTTGATGAATTCAGCGGGCCGGAGTGGAGCGCATGGGTGGAAGTCATCAATTATATGGGGCTGGCCCAGATTATTTACAGCCGCCTGCGCAAACAGGGCCTCAGCCTGCCCGCGCAAGTTGCAGCCCAACTGCAGGCCAATCTGCACTTAAACAGCGCCAACAACCTGGGGATTTTAAGAGGACTGCATAAGATAAGTGAGGTTTTTGAGAGCGGGGGCATTTCGTTTATTTTGTTGAAAGGTGTTTTTCTGGCTGAAAAACTATATGGAAATTTTGGCGAACGCCAGATCACGGATCTGGACATTTTGATCCATATTGATGATATGAGCCGCGCCATCAAACTGGTGGAAGAAATGGGTTATCGCTCCAAAACATCCTACGATCCGCAGTTTGAACTTCAGGTTACACAGCATGTGCCGCCCTACTATATGGATGGAATGCCCATGCTGGAAATCCATCAGGCTCTGCTTGACCCGATGCCACATTTCCATATCGATATGGATGGCATCTGGCAGCGGGCGCTGCGCACCAGGGTTGGCGGCCGGAAGATGCTGGTTTTGTGTGACGAGGATCTACTTCTGCATCTGTGCGCCCACGCGGCTTATAACCATTTATTTGATAACGAATTGCGCCTATTGTACGATATCAAGCTGTTGGTGCAAAAATACGGGGCCGGGCTGGCTTGGCCGGCGCTTGGCCGGCGCGCGCAGGCCTGGGGTATTCAGAATGCCGTTTATCTCGCGCTGCGCTTGACGGATGAACTGCTCGGGTGCCCGCTGCCGTCCGATGG
>CAIWAX010000266.1 GCA_903910795.1 uncultured Anaerolineae bacterium | reverse complement strand
GCCCTTCGGGAAATGCAAAGGCGGCGGCTCGCAAGGACAACAGATCTATAGATTAGTGTAAATCCCTTTCACAAACTTGACTTTAAGAAAGCCCTGTCTTGTCGGAATATCGTTGCGCATGGAATTGCCTTGAAGTAAAATACTGCTCTTTATTTCAGGAGGCTTAATATGCTAAAAGAATTCAAACAGTTCGCAATGCAAGGCAACGTGATTGATCTGGCCGTGGGCGTGATCATCGGCGGCGCCTTTGGCAAAATCGTGACATCCTTCGTCAACGACATTTTGATGCCACCCATCGGGTTGATACTCGGACAGGTTAATTTCACCGATCTGTATATGGTCATCAAGGGCCAGGTGCCGCCGGGGACGCCGCTCAGCGAAGCCGCCAAAATCGCCGGGGTCGTAACCTGGAACTACGGTTCCTTTATCAATGCCGTGATTGATTTCGCCATCATCGCTTTTGTCATCTTCCTGATGATTCATTTCATCAACCAGATGAAGGCGCAGGTTCAGGCACCGGCCCCCGCGGCCGCACCTGTGCCCGTTACCAAAACCTGCCCGCAGTGCGCCACCGAAATCCCGCTGGCTGCCAAGCGCTGCCCGCACTGCACTTCACAGCTATAAGTTTTTTATGGAGTTTTGGCGGGAAGAGCATCCGCCAAAACTCCACCTGTAGATAAACCACAGGATGAAAAATCAGTTTGTGCGCGGGGGTAATATATAATAAAGGCTGCCATTTGTTTTATGCAACAGACAGTCATGCAACCCAAACCGGCGTGCAGTGACATGTTTTTCATTTGATTGGAACCCCTATGGACTTTTTAGACAAACTCAACCCTGCTCAAAAGAACGCAGTGACGACGGGCGAAGGCCCGGTGCTTGTGTTGGCTGGCCCGGGCTCGGGAAAAACCCGCGTCCTGACCCAGCGCATCGCCTATTTAATCGGCTATCAGGGCGTGCGCCCCTACCAGATGATGTCGGTGACCTTCACCAACAAAGCCGCGCGTGAAATGGAACAACGCGTTCAGAAGCTGCTGGGCGAAGAAATGACCCGCGGCCTGCTGTTGGGCACCTTTCACGGCATCTGCGCGCGCATCCTGCGGCGCGAAGCCGACCGTCTGCCGGTCAACTCCGACTTTGTGATCTTTGATGCCGATGATCAGCAGTCGCTGGTGAAAACCGTTGTCCGCGAACTGGATCTGGATGAAAAGCAGTACCGCCCGATGGCAGTGCATGCCGCCATCTCGCGCGCCAAGAACGAGTTGATCGGCCCGGAGGCCTTCCCGCTCATCAGCTATCGCGATAAGAAAGTCAAGGAAATCTACGCGCGCTACCAGCAACTGCTGCAGGCCTCCAACGGGGTAGATTTTGATGATTTGCTGCTGATGACTACCAATCTGCTGGCCGACCACCAGGATGTGCGCGAGAAATACGCGCAGCGTTTTCACCATGTGCTGGTGGATGAATTTCAGGATACCAATATCGCGCAGTACAACCTGATCAAACAGCTTTCTTCGGTGCACCACAACGTCTTTTGCGTGGGCGATCCGGATCAATCGGTTTACCGCTGGCGCGGCGCGGATTACCGTAACGTGCTGCGTTTCGAGGAAGACCATCCGGGCTGCCAGACCATTCTGCTGGAACAAAACTACCGCTCGCGCCAAACCATCCTGGATGCGGCTACGGCGGTGATCGACCGCAACCCGCGCCGCAAACGCAAGAAGTTATTCAGCGACCGGGGCACGGGAGACAAGATCGTCTTTTATGAAGCCACGGATGATTACGCCGAGTCCAGCTTTGTGGTGGATACCATCGCGCAACTGGTGGCCAGCCGCCAGTTTGAACCGGGCGACTGCGCAGTCATGTATCGCACCAACGCCATGTCGCGCCTGATTGAAGAGGCCTTCCTGGCGGCCCGCCTGCCGTACCGCCTGGTGGGTGCGCAGCGCTTCTATGGGCGGCGTGAAGTCAAGGATATGATCTCGTTCCTGCGGCTGGCGCAAAACAAAGCCGACGATATCTCGCTCAGCCGTGTCATTAACGTTCCACCGCGCGGGATCGGGGATAAAACCATCCTGGCCCTGCACAGCGCGGCCTCGACCGCGCTTATCGCACCCGGCGATGTGCTGATTGACATGGCGCGCGGCACAGATTCGCCGTTCTTTGCGCAATTCCCGGGACGCGCGGCGCTTTCGCTAACCGATTTTGGCGGGATGCTGGCGGGCTGGCATGCGATGGCGCCCACCGCCACCGTATCCGAGCTGTTTGAGCGCGTGATCACCGATATTCGCTATAAAGATCACCTGGATGACGGGACAGAGGAAGGCAAGGAGCGCTGGGAGAACGTGATGGAACTTCACCGCCTGGCGGATGAGTATGAACAGCGCAGCCTGTCGGAGTTTCTGGAGAATGTGGCGCTGATTTCCGATCAGGATACTATTAAAGAAGGCAACGTTCCCACACTGCTGACCCTGCACGCGGCCAAAGGGCTGGAGTTTGGGGTGGTGTTCATTGTCGGGCTGGATGACGGTATTTTGCCGCACAGCCGCTCCTTTGATGAGCCGGAGGAGATGGAAGAGGAACGCCGCCTGTTTTATGTGGGCATCACGCGCGCTAAGGACAGGTTATATATTCTGCGGGCGCAGCGCCGCGGCGGGCGCGGTTACGCCGAGGATACGGTTGAATCGCGCTTCCTGGAGGATATTCCGGCCAACCTGGTCAGCGGCCAGGCGCGCGGCGGGAAGCGCGGAGCGAACAGTTACGGCGCGAACAAAACCAACTGGGTGCTGCCTTCACCGGCCCGCCCGGCAAAAATTGTCGAACAGCAGTACCGGGCAGGCATGCGCATCAGCCATCCCGTCTG
>CAIWAX010000265.1 GCA_903910795.1 uncultured Anaerolineae bacterium | reverse complement strand
GCTACAGGTAGAATATATGGACAGTCTGATACACAGCGGATTGAATAATATTTTATTTTAGCCACATTAGATGAAAAGAAAATAAAAAGTGGGTTCGTCTGCAAGAGGTCAACTTAAAATCCGCCGGTAGAGATACTGTGTGGGTTCGACCCCCACTCGCCCCACTCTCTTTTTAAAGTAAAACTCCTTTCATCAGATGAAAGGAGTTTTATTCTTAATAACGCCACCTGCTGACACTCCCCATCAGCATGAAAAATCCTTGATTAAATGAACAAAAAGGTGTATCTTTATTGTAGATACAAAGGAGATGCATTATGCTCACAAAAGTTCAAAAATGGGGCAACAGCCTGGCCCTCAGAATACCGAAGTCTTTTGCACTTGATGCTCAACTTAAAAACGATACCGTAGTGGAGATTTCGCTTGTTGATGGCCAAATTATTATTAAACCAATTGCCGCGCCGGCCTGGACACTTGAACAATTATTGTCTGGTGTAAATGACAATAACCTTCACCATGAAACCGATACCGGTAATGCTATCGGAAACGAAATTTGGTAAACGATGGCATACACTCCGGATCGTGGCGACATCGTTTGGGTATCTTTCACTCCTCAGGTCGGGCATGAGCAAGCAGGAAGACGCCCGGCATTGGTTTTATCGCCAGCAACATACAACGCTAAAGTTGGATTGGCAATTTTCTGCCCAATCACCAGCCAGATAAAAAATTATCCGTTCGAAGTTCTGATACCTGACAACCCGGAAATCAGCGGCGCAATTTTATCTGACCAGCTAAAAAGTCTTGATTGGAAAATAAGGCAGGCAGAATTTATATGCAAATTACCCGCTTCAGCACTCGCTGAAGTTTTGCAAAAACTTGGCGCCTTGATCGGTCAATAAATATTAGACCTCTTACAAAAGTCATTCTGGCGGGCGAAAAATATACCGTAGTAGCGACTTCAGTCGCTTTTGCAATAAACTGAACGGCTAAAGTCGTAAATACAAGAACCCTTGTTATAATGCCCTCGGTCACAAATTGCGGTTCTCAACTTAAGCAAAAAAGCGCAATTTGTGACCGAGAAGGGTATAGTTATGCAAGAGGTCTATTCAAAGGCTTTCACCGCAAAGACCGCGCGCGAGCGCCGGGTTTTTCAAGATTTTCCCCGGCGGGCTCGGGGCTAATTTTTTCAAACGGTATTCTCGACAACGCCATGCGGGGATTTTGCATCCACCTTTACAGGCAGTGACGCAACAGGTAGAATATGTTTACCATTCTTTCACGCCCCGTATTTAATAAATTCCAGTTGGGCGCGATAGGTACAAAGATTTTCCCATCAGGTCAGCACAATGAAAGGTTCCTAAATGTACTTCGACCGCTCCACGCTCGAAGAACTTGAAGATAAAGCCCTCGCCCCCTACGGCGCGCGTTCCAGAAATAGCAAAGGCCGCGCCTATCCTGACAGTGAGCCGGATTATCGCACCACCTTTCAACGCGACCGGGATCGGATCTTACACACCACCGCCTTTCGCCGCCTGGAGTACAAGACACAGGTTTTCTTCAATTACGAGGGCGATTATTTTCGAACCCGCCTGACCCACACGCTGGAAGTCGCCCAAATTGGACGAACCCTGGCGCGGGCGCTGGGTGCCAACGAGGACCTGGTGGAGGCAATTTGCCTGGCGCACGATCTCGGGCACTCCCCTTTCGGGCACTCCGGCGAAACTGCCCTGGCGCGCTTGATGAAAAACTTCGGCGGGTTCGATCATAACAAACAGTCCCTCAGGATTGTGACCGAACTCGAGCAGCGCTATCCCGAGTTCCCCGGTCTAAACCTGTGCTGGGAAGTGCGTGAAGGCATTGTTAAACACGAATCAGAGTATGATGTCTCGGATGCGCGCGATTTGGATCCGCAACTGCGCGGAAACCTCGAAACCCAGATTGCCAATGCCGCGGACGAACTGGCTTACTCCACGCATGATCTCGATGACGGGCTGCGCTCAGGTATGATTACGCCCCAGATATTGGACGGCATCGCGCTGTGGGAGATTTTAAAGGAAACCTACAACTGGCGCGGCCCCATGCTGGAAGATATTGACCGCCATCGCATGATCCGCCATCTGGTTGGCTTGATGGTGACAGACATGGTCAACGCCACCGACCGGCGCTTGAAAGAAAGTGGAGCAAAATCTGCGCTTGAGCTGCAAAAACTATCCTACAACGTGATTGGTTACAGCGAAGATATGCACAGGCGCAACCGCGAATTAAAAGATTTTCTCTATCAAAAGCTTTACCGCCATTATCGCGTTGTTCGTATGCAGATAAAAGCGGAAAATATCATCAAGAATCTTTTCGAGGCTTATATTTCTGAACCGGCCATGCTTCCAACCCAATACCAGAAGATTGTTACATTACGCGGCTTGCAGCGCACAGTTTGCGATTACATCGCTGGCATGACCGATCGATTTGCGATTGATGAACACCAGCGTTTGTTTGACCCTATTCTTAAGCCCTGACTTTCTCTTTTACAACAAAGAACGAGAACTCCGGGCAAAAAGTTAGACACCACCCGGAGTTTTTCATTTATACCCCTCACGGTCACAAACCCACAAAACACTGTGCCCACGGCACTTCGTTTGTGACCAGGGGCATTCTACCAACAGGAGGCTGCTTTGTCTGAACCACTTTATCTCACGCCAGAAGGCGCAGAAAAAATGAGGATTGAATTGGCCGATTTGAAGGGCCCGCAGCGGCTCGCCATTGCGGCGCGCCTGCGAGACGCCATCCAGATGGGCGATCTCTCTGAAAACGCTGATTATCACAAGGCCAAGGAAGATCAGTCTTTTCTGGAAGGCGAAATCAAGGAATTAGAATACGCGCTCAACAACGCCATCATCAAAGATGGTTCCGGCCGCAAAGATATTGTTTCGGTCAGCATGCATGTCACCATTCAGGAAGCAGATTACGAACCGGAAGTCTTCTATCTGGTTGGCGCAAAGGAAGCTGATCCGCGAGCCGGCAAGATTTCGCATGAATCCCCGATTGGACGCGCGCTGATGGATCACAAAGTTGGCGATACGGTTGAAGCTCAAACGCCTGGCGGGGTCACAAGGTTAAAAATACTGCACATCGAATAAACAAAAAAATCCGTCTTTGAAAAAGGCGGATTTTTATTGTTAGTGACCAGGCTCAGCCCGCTTCAACGCGATCAAGGTAATATCATCCGAAACCGGGTAATCCTCGATAAACATATTCACTTCCTTGTCAATCTGATCAATGATCCCACTGGCAGGTTGGCGCACCACCTGCTTGAGAACATCAATCAAACGCTCTTCGCCATAAGCTTCACCTTCCGCCGAAAAAGCCTCGGTAATGCCATCGGTATAGAACATGAGCAAATCTCCTGGCTCAATAGTGATACAGCGCTCGGTCATTTCAGCAAATTCCACCACCCCCAGCGCCACCCCGGTGCGTGTAAGTCTCGCCACTGCTCCGCCATGCAGCCACAAAGGGGGATTGTGGCCGGCATTCGCATACACAAACTCTCCTTTTACCGGATCCAGCGCGCCATACACCGCCGTGACAAACATGCCCTGCTCGCAGTCTGGATACAATAAATCGTTTACCTGTTGCAAAGCGGCGGCAGGTGAATCCGTTTGGAGCACCGCGGCTCGCACCAGGGTGCGGGTCAGCGCCATGAACAGCGCGGCAGGGATGCCTTTATCGGCGACATCCGCAATAAACAGACCCATGCGCCCATCCGGCAAATGAATGACATCATAAAAATCGCCGCTCATTTGCATGGCCGAGCGCCAGCGCGCCGCCAAATCCCAACCGGCGGGCGCAGACAGGCGTTTCGGAATAAACGTCTCCTGAATCTGGCGGGCAAGCTGAACCTCGGTCTCCAGTCGTTCGCGGCTGGCCCGTTCCCGCTGAAAGATGTCATTCTGGATTGCCAGGGCAATTTGCTGGGCAACGCCGTTCAGAATTTCCAGCCGCCGGCTGCGAAAACGCCGGCCGCCCATGGCTTCTTCCACCAGCAAAACGCCAAATGTTTCGCCTTTCAGGATCAAAGGCAAACCAACCAGCAGCCGTTCATCACTATAATTGACAGATTCAAGCTCTTCGGGCAGACAGGCTTCGGCTGACAGCCATTTTTCCGGGCCAAGATGGGCATCGATGCACATGACCATCTGACCCTGTTCATAAGCTGCATCCAGCAGGGGAAATTCTCCCAGCGAAAATGTGCGCCAGAGTGTCTCCTTCAGCTCAGCGGGGATTCCATATTCCTGCGAAGGAGTAAACGAGCCAGCCGCTTCATCCCATTGATACAGGGCAGCCCGCTCCACACCCACCAGGATTGGCATGATACGAACGATGGTCCCCAAAATCTCATCGATATCCGCGAGACTGACCACGGCCTGCGCCACCTGCAACAAGGCGGCCGAGGCATAGGCCTGTTCCTGGGAAGCGTCATACAGGCGCGCATTCTCAATCGACACAGCCGCATAACTGGCAAAAGTGGTCACCATCGCCTGCGCTTCATGCCCGTAACGTCCGGGAGTGTGATGGGTCAGAGATAATACGCCCACGGATTGTTCGCCTATGCGCAATGGCACAGCGATGGAGGAATGATCCTGGTCAAATCTGGCCGAGAGCGCCGAAGGGCCCAGCGGGTCAACCGGCTTGCGGATGAATGGCTGGCGGGAGAGCAGTACCGCCGCCAGCATGTTGTTGGCTTCCGGGTAATTATCCCGCGCAAATTCAAGATCAGCGGCGCGGGCGCCGTGAACCGCGGCGCAGTAAATATCCTCATCGTCCAGCAGCCAGATGGCCGCGATGTCAGACGGCAGGTTTCGTTCCAACTCTGTCAGGATGGCTTGCAAAACCTGGTCCAGGCTGGCATTCGCGGAGAGCAGCACCGCCACCTCCCGCAAACTATCAGCGGTTTGACGCCGCCATTGCTCGGAACGATACAGGTCTGCGTTGCGGATGGCCGTGGCGATTGAGCCGCCCATCGTTTCAATGATCAGCTTATCCTGGTTGGTAAAGGCATTGAGCTGGTCAGATTGAACATCCAGGACACCTCTGACCACGCTGTTAAAAATGAGCGGAACGGTCAGTTCAGAACGGGTATTGGATGGCGGGAGCGGTGAAGGGATGTAACGAGGTTCAGCTTCCACATTATTGGCCAAAACAGTCTCGCCATGCTGCGCCACCCAGGGGATGATGCCTTCGGTATCATCCAGGTTGATGATGTATCCTTCCAGGGCCAGCGATCTGGCTCCGGAACCGGCTTCATAATGGATTTGCCTGCGGTTGGGGTGGACGGTAAACAGGTGTACATAAGGATAGCTGAAGCGTGTGCTGATCAGTTCCGCGACTTCCTGCATCATTTCCCGCAAATTCAAAATCGAGGTGATCTGCTTGCTGACTTCTCCAACTACACGCATCTGGTCGGCCTGGTGGTTCAACTCGCCGTACAACTTGGCGCCTTCAATCGCCACCGCCACGCTGTCTGCCAGGGCTCGCAGCACGAGCAAATCATAGGGATGGAAGGCGTTCAGTGCCTCGGCCTGGATATCGAGAATGCCGACCACCCGCTCTTCAATTTTCAACGGGATGACCAGCTCAGACCTGGTTTCGGGCAGGCTGTCAATCGGGCGGAAATTTTTATCCGCGAGAACGTCATTGACCAGAAGTTCTTCACCGGTTTGGGCAGCGTAACCCACCAATCCTTCACCAAGTTTCACCTGAAAGGACAGCTCTTTCAGGTTCCCCTTCCGGCGGGTTGCTCCGCCAGCGCTGGAGCGAAAAGTCAGCCGGGTATGCCCGGGTTCCAACGTAAAAATTCCAACATAATAATACTTAAAGGTGGATTGGATCAGGCGGGTGATTTTATGAGCCAGCTCATCAATATCCGGCTCGTTGGCAATTTGCGCGGTAACTGTTCTTACCAGGTTTAGCTGGCCAAGCCGCCAGCGTTCCACATTGACCCGATGCCAGGCAATCAACGCAATGGAGGCAGTGCTTGCCAGGCCTTCCAAAAAATCCTGGTCACGGCGGGTAAATTTGACGTTATTTTGGCGGCTGATTTGGAGCACGCCCAGTTCATTGTTCTCATGGTGAATGGGTACAGCCAGGCTGCGCACGCCATTTTCGTTTTTTCGGATTGTTTTTCCGGTTTGATGCGCGAGCTTTTGAGTCTGGGTGGCTGGTTCTGGGGGGAAGATGCTTTCCATCCAATCGGGCAGTCGAAAGGCAGATTCATTCAGCCACAGGTTGACCTGACCTTCGAGCATGTGACCGGCGGATTCAATGATCAAATCGCGCTGAGCCGCAAAGGTTGCGGCTGCCAGGATTTTTCCGCCGATCTCAAATAACCCGCGAAAGCCGGTTTTTCTTTTTTTTACATCCTTCTGACCCCCGGATATAAATTTAACCATCGTCAGCAGATTGCCTTTTTCTGGAAGCCATTCAAAACGAACTTCATCCATCAACTTGCGCATGAAAAACAAACCGAGCCCGCCAACAGCGCGATCTTCAAGCCCGGCGCTGATGTCGGGTTCCACTGCATCATCTTCAAACTGCTTGCCTTGATCGCGCAAGGTGATGGTGAAGGTTTGCTGTGTAATCTCCAAACTCAGTTCAATTTGCCCGTTTTGAATTCCCTCATAGGCGTGCTCGATAATATTCGAAGCGGCTTCATCCACAACCAGTTGAATATTATAAATTTCCTTATCATCCATTCCCGCGATTCGCGCACTTTCAGCGGCAAAATCGCGCATGGCATCAAGGTATTCAAACCGGGCTGGAAAAATCCTGGTAGTCATGGCGTATAAATGAGACAAAGCCGCTCTGACATTACTGTCCAAGCGGCTCTTGATCCTGACGAACTTATGAAGAAGTTAGATATTTCCAACCGCAGCGGTAACGTCCGGGAAAATCCGGAACAAAGTAGTAAAGCCAGCCAATTCCAGGGCCGAATGGATGTTGGCAGGCACGGTTGCCAGTACAACTTCCCCACGGTTATAACGCTTGCAATTGCGTTGGGCCGAAATAAGCGCACGAAAGCCTGCGCTGGACATGTACTCAAGGGCAGCCATATCCAAAACAAGCTTGTAACGACCTTCATTCACAATGCCATCCAACGCATCACTTAATTTAGGTGAATTGGAACTGTCCACGCGGCCGGTAAGTGTGACCAGATCACAGTGCTTGAATTGTTTGGTAGTAACTTCCATTGCGCCTCCAAATTGAAAGATAAATTTCAAAAAATTATATCACAGGCCCATTCCAAACAACTCGCCCCCCAGCTTGAAACCAGCCTGCTCGAGACGCGGTGTGAACATCGGGCGCAGTCCGGTCGGCTTTAATTCGCCGCGCGCCTTGCCGTCCGGGCCAATCCCGTTTGAAACATATTTATAGATATCCATCTGGGTGACAACATCGCCTTCCATGCCAATCACCTCGGTGATTTGAATGGCCTTGCGCGAACCATCCGGCAGCCGGTTCATGTGGACAATCAAATTGATGGCGGATGCGATCTGCTTTCGCACAGCAGAAATAGGCAAATCGAGCCCCGCCATCATCGACATCGTCTCCAGGCGCGCAATGGCATCACGCGGCGAGTTGGCATGCAAAGTCGTCAGGGAACCGGCGTGCCCGGTATTCAAAGCCTGCAGCATATCCAGGGCTTCGCCACCGCGCACTTCGCCCACGATCAGGCGATCCGGGCGCATGCGCAAGGCATTCCGCACCAGATCCCGTGTGCTGATCGCGCCAGTGCCATCCAGATTAGGCAGCCGGGTTTCCAGCCTGACAACATGCCGCTGTCTTAGTTGAAGCTCAACAGCATCTTCAATTGTGACGATGCGTTCCAGATTAGGGATAAAAGTTGAAAGCACATTCAACATGGTGCTCTTCCCGGAGCTTGTGTTGCCAGTCACCAGAATGTTGAGGCGTGCGACCACACAGGCTTCCAGAAATTTAGCCATGTAACTGGATACTGTGCCAAGCCGGATGAGATCCTCGATCCCCATTCTGGATTGTGGGAATTTTCTGATCGTAACCGCCGGGCCGTCCACCGCCACGGGCGGGACAATCACATTGACCCGCGAACCGTCCGGAAGGCGGGCATCAGCAGTGGGTGTTTCAGCATCCACGCGCCGGCCAAGCGGAAGCAAAATCCGGTCAATAATTCGCATAAGATGCGCGTTATCCTCAAACATGATGTCTGTCTGGTACAGTTCCCCGTTTTTTTCAATAAAAACCAGCTTTGGGCCATTGATCATGATCTCGTTGATCTCAGAATCAGCCAGGAGTAACTCGATTGGGCCGTAACCGACTAAATCTGCCGCGGCGGCTTCCACCACCTGCTGGCGAATAAGCTGCGTAAAATTAGCGTTTGGATAAAGAAGGTTAAGAGCATTCTCCAGCCATGCGCTCACATTCTTGCGGGTCAGTTCCGAGCGGGCAACTTTTTGTAATTCCGGGGTTGCGTAATTCATTAACCTGGATTTTAAAATTAATATAGCGGAATCACGAAGCGCAGGTGGTGTGACAACTAAGATTTTATAGTCCATCGGCCCTCTTTCCAGATTGCTACCACATAAACCTCTTCCGATTGGGGTTCGGTCGGGCTGTCCCACAGGGCACCCTGCGGGTTAGTAGAGACGTTGCATGCAACGTCTCTACTTTATGATCGGTGATAGAAATTGCGAAGTAGTGAATTGTTCAACCATTACCTGCCGGTTACAGTTTAGTTCAAATTTCTGGAAGAATAAAGATCTCTTTCAGCAGTCTTTTGAAATTATCAACTTAAGTATAGCATCACAGGGCGACTGTAAATATTAATTTTTAATACCAATTTAGTTGACACAACCCTTTAGATCGGGTATCCTTGTGAACGTCCGGGCAGGCCCGGCGCGGCAGGACTCTTCGAACCCCGCCAGGGCTGAGAAGCAGCAACGGTAAGGAGAAGTTCCTGGGTGCCGCCGGTATCCTGCTCGGATATTTTTTATCCCCCACGATATTTGCAAAATTAAAGATGTTTGCCCGGCAAAACCCCGCGGCGCCAAAAAAGCCTTTATAATTTCAATATGTCCAGATTACGTTGGCTTTTCTTTGCGCTATTTATTGTTATAGGGTTTGGGTTGGGACTTTTTTACGGATGGGTGCTGAGTCCGGTGCAGTATGTTGATACAACCACCGCCAACCTGCGGACAGATTTCCGGACAGACTACACCTTGATGGTCGCCGAAACATTCCAGCGCGATCACAGCACCGAGAACGCGGCCCGTCACCTGGCGCTGCTTGGCAGCCAGTCCCCTGCTCAAATGACATCTGATGCACTTTCCTACGCCCGGCAAAACAAATTTGACCCGGATGATATTACTTTGCTTCAAAATTTTTACGCAGCCTTGATAGCCGGGCAGCCAGGCGCAGCACACCCTACGCCCAACTCAGGCGGTAGTCAACCGTGATAAAAAATTTCTGGTTTTCGCTCTCCGGGCTGATTCTTGGTCTGGCGCTGGGCATTTTGGTAGCCTGGATATTTGCGCCGGTTCAATATGTTGATACAACTCCTTCAACATTGCGGGTTGATTTTAAAGATGAGTACCGTCTGTTGATCGCCTCAGCCTACGCCTCAAATCTTGATATTTTACGCGCCCGGGCCAGAATTGAGACTCTGGGAGATCAGGATCCAATCACTGCCATCGCAGCGCAGGCACAGAGATTAATGGCTGAAAACAACCCGGCAGGCGGCATCCAGGTGCTGGCTAATTTATCAGAGGCTTTACAGGCCACACCAGTAGTGGAATTTACCCGGACACCTGAGGCGACATCCACTGAAACGGGCACAGCTACTGATGCGGTCAGCCCAACCGAACCAACACAAACCCCCACCGCGACGCTGTACGTTCCAACAGAGCTCATCTCAACATTAACACCCACCGCGACCCCGGCCGCTACAGCCACTTTTACCACCTCGCCAACGCCCAAACCCATCCCGACCATTGCGCCACGTCCCACCCAAACCCTGACGCCCACACCCGCCACGGTCTTTGAATTCACAAAAAAAACAATTTCCTGCGATCCGGCACAACCCGGGCTGCTGAAAGTCCTTCTGACAAATTCCGCCGGCAAGCCAGCCCCCGGCATTGAACTGAATATCACCTGGGTCGGCGGGAATGAGTCCTTTTTCACTGGCTTAAAGCCTGAAATGGGCTATGGTTATGCAGATTTCAAAATGGCGGATAATACCGAATATGCGCTCAGCCTTTCAGGTGGCGCAACGCGCATCACTGGCCTGACCACCTCCAAATGTCCGGATGGTACCAATTCAGGCGGCATCCTGTTGGAATTTAAACAACCCTGAAAATAAAAAAGCCACCTCAAACGAACCGTCGATCATGGCAGGGCACACGATTGCGGATAGGCGTGCGGTTGGGTCAAATAGAGCATCTACACATCCGCCCGCGCCCTCAAGGTCAGGATGGCGGTGTGTAGAGACGTTGCGGCATGCCGCAACGTCTCTACGAACAGGTGGGTATCATGATCGCAGTAAGTACGGATCCTTCGCGCGGGGTGGAAAGAGCAAGCCCTTTCAGAACGCCTGCGGCGCAGAAAACCAGAATTAGATCGAGCGGGCACAACGAAAGCCGTTTTCGTAGTAGTACACAAAAGACGGTTCGACGACACGGCGGTAGGCAGAGCGGACGCTGTAATCGCTGAGATTCCACGAGCCGCCACGCAACACTCTATGTGTCCCGCTGGCTGGCCCGATTGGGTTGCTGACCAGTGGGGAACCATAAGCTCCGAACCAATCCGCCGCCCACTCACAGACGTTGCCAGCCATGTCCACGCAATCGTACGGGCTGTCACCCTGCGGACTGTACTGTCCCACCGGGGTGGTATCGTTTTTATAATTACCAAAATTGCAGCGCCACTTGTCCGGGGCCTCGCTGCCCCACGGATAAATCCTACCGTCCGTTCCGCGCGCGGCCTTTTCCCATTCCGCCTCGCTGGGCAGGCGCACCTGCATCCCGCTAACTTTCGCGGCCCACGCGCAAAAATCCGCGGCATCCTGCCAACAGATATTCATCACCGGGTGGTTCTCTTTCCCGGCCGGGATGGTATTACTCTTCCAATGTCCTGGCGCTTTTCGCCCGGCCGCCTGCACAAAGGCCAGGTACTGCCGATTGGTGACCGGGTACTTCCCGATCAGGTATTCATCCAGCGTCACTGTGTGCTGCGGCTGCTCATCTGACTGAGCCTGCTTGTCCTTTCGCGGGTCGCTGCCCATCAGGAACGGCCCGGCCGGCACGCGCACGAATTCCATCGTCACACCCGGCGCCAGTTCAACGATCAACCCCTTGCGCCGCTTTTCTTCTTCCTCGGCCTTAATGCGGGTCCGCTCAGCAAGTTCCTGCTCTTTGCGCAGGCGCGCTTCTTCCGCCGCTTGACGGGCCTGCGCTGCAAGTTCCGGCTCTTTACGCAAGCGTACTTCTTCCGCCGCTTGACGGGCCTGCGCTGCGAGTTCCTGCTCTTTGCGCAGGCGCGCTTCTTCCGCCGCCTGGCGGGCTGAGGCACTGTTTGCATCCAGCGCCGCGCGCAGCAACCCGGCGGCCTCAGCCCCATCCCACGGACGCTCACGGTAATTTTCGGCCAGCATACGTGCCAGCAGGTCATCCACACCGGCGGGCAGAGCCTGGCGCAGACTGGCGGCGCGTGTGCCCGGGCGCAGATTGTAATAAAACTTGCCGGTCAGCATCTCGAACAGCACCAGCCCCAGCGCATACACATCCGAAGGCGATTTGAGGGGTTTGCCCGAATTCTCTTGCTCCGGGCTCCTGTAACCCGGCGTGCCGGGGTG
>CAIWAX010000264.1 GCA_903910795.1 uncultured Anaerolineae bacterium | reverse complement strand
GAAAAAACAATCCATTGACCATCAGGAGAAAAACGGGGCATCCAGTTATCCTGAGTGTTTGCTGTCAATTGCTGAAGGTTTTTTCCCTCATAATCAATAGTATAAATATCGCTCTTTCCATTTTGGCTGGAGGCAAACACAATCGTCTTGTTGTCTGGGGACCATGAAGGGTATCCACCCGACATGGTATTTGTCAGAAGTTTTAGACCGCTACCATCAATATTTACAATATAGACCCGAAATTGACCCGAGCGCTGGGATTCGAATGCGATTTTCCTTCCATCAGGCGACCACTCCGGCTGTCCATCCCAACCAGGACTGTCAGTCAAACGAGTTATTTTATTATCCAGCAAAGACCAGATATATAGATCAAACCCGGGATCATCACAATTCGAATGATAGACAATTTTTGTGTAATCAGGAGACCAGCTTGGGTGTCCTTCACTGAAGGACGATTTCGTCAGGTTTTCCTGCTCAGTCCCATCCGGATTCATCCAAAAAATATCTTCCCTCCCTTCTCGATTACTTACGAAAAGAATACGATCCAATGGGGTTCCAAGTGTAGCAGATATTATGGGCTCATTTGTAACATTCAAAGGGATGGTATGAACGAATCGGGTCGAAGTAGCTGGCTGTATCCTGGAAGGGGTCGTACTGGCATGGATATATGAAGCAGTATTTGTCGACTCAATTATTGGAAGTGGTAAAACAATTCCAGGGTTTGGAGATGGTTGTGCCAGGGAAGTACCAGATAACTGAACAAGCAAAGGCAAAATAAAAAGAATTCCTGCAAGTAATGCAACTATTCCATAACCGAGGATTGTCAGGAGCATAATAATTTTGGCCCATTTTGGGCCAACCCATGACACAAATAACCCGTTTGAAGCCTCGGTTTCAACACTCTTTAATGCCGAGCGAAATTCTCGAATAGATTGAAAACGGTCTTCTTTTTTGATTTGCATCGAACTGTTAACAACCCAACTCAGAGATTTGCTCACCGTTGGATTGATCGTATTGGCTGGAGCAAGCCTGGGAGCAAGTCCATTCGCCAGTAAAATACTTTCGGTAGGAACTTTACCAGTCAAGAGCGTGTAAAGTGTGGCACCTAATCCATAGATGTCGCTCCGCACGTCAGTATGATCTTCCATATGACTGTATTGTTCCGGCGGGGCATAGCCTGCAGTAACCCCAACAGCACCCGTGTGTGTGCGTAGATTGATGCCTGTCTTGAAAATCCCAAAATCCACCAATACAGCTTTTTTCTTGGGTGTAATAATGATGTTTGGGGGTTTAATATCACGATGGATAATTGGCGGGGTTTGACTATGTAAGTATTCGATCGCGTCACACATCTGGTTTGCAAGAAAGAGGATATCTTTTTCTGTGAAGGCTTTATCAGGGTCGTTTTTTGCAGCCAGTAAAATTTCAAATAAATTTTCTCCTTCTATAAAATCCATAACCAGACACTGCCCGTAGGGTGTTGTGAAATAATCGGTCACACGCGGCAGATTAGGGTGGTGCAGGTTTGCTAATAGAGAAGCTTCTCGTTTAAATTGCAGTTCTGACTCAGTTGATACCCCCTGATTGATTTTGATGGCTACCGGTAAATTTAAAATTGTATCCCAGGCCTTGAACACCAATCCAAACCCACCTTGACCTAATTTACTTTGAATTTGATACCTTCGATTTAATAAGACCCCATCAAAAGACTGGGTTGTCTGAATTTGTGGAGAGGAGAACACCTCTTGATAGAATGTCAAATGGCTCAAACGTATCCTGACGACCTCAGCCGATGATGGTCGTTCCTCAGGCTTTTTGTTGAGTAATTCCATTATGATTTCTGACAATTCTGGAAAAAGATCGGATACCACTCTATCGGGAGAAATAGGTTTTTCAGTCTTGTGTTTTTTATACCAGGAGCGTGTATCTTCGGCTTCAAATGGTTTTTTGCCAGAAAAAGCCTCATACATGATAATTCCCAATGAATACAAATCAGATTGAGGAGTCAAACCAGATGGGTTATCGAATTGTTCCGGCGCCATGTACGCCGGCGTACCAAGTAACTGACCGCTAGCGGTCAGGATATTAACCGTTTGGTTTGGACGCACCAATCCAAAATCCATTATCTTTATGAAAGGAACTGCCTGATCACTGAGCACCATCAGGTTTGATGGTTTTAGATCTCGATGCAAGATATTGTTGCCATGCAGAAAAAAAAGCGCTTCAGAGAGTTGAATAAAAAGCGGAACCCCAATAGATAATGGTAATCTGTGTTCCGGAAATGTATGGCAATATCGATTTAGAGGATCACCTTTCAAGTATTCCATTACCAGATAAGGCGGCTCAAAAAACGGATCGAAATCCAATACTCTGAGGATATGGGGATTATCGAGTTTATTGAGTTCTCGGAACTCACGTCGGAAGCGCGGCAGGTTGGCACGGTTCGCGAATTTGATAGCTACACTTCTTCCGCTACGAACTTCACGGGCAAGAAAAACCTTGCCCATCCCACCTTCGCCAAGCAAATCAAATAATTGAAACCCCGGCGGGTTGTCTGGCCTGTCGACAGGTGTAAAGTTTGATGGAGAGTCGGGAGTAGTAGGTATCCCCATATCAATATTATAGGCTCACTTTATGAAAGATGGCCTTATAATTTCTTTACAACTTTGTCAGGGAAGGTAAGATGAGCGAAATCATTTCGTTTCCACAACTCAAAATCACGTATGGCCCCCAAATGGGCGAGTTTATGCTGGTACAAAAGACCCCCTGGCTGATAGGTAGAGATATTTCCTGCGATTACGTTGTCGAACATGAACGCATTTCCCGTCAGCATGCTCAATTAGCCTCCAAGGGTGGGCGCTGGTTTTTGACTGATCTGCAAAGTACAAATGGAACGTATTTGAACGGGAACAAAATCCAGGCCAAAGAGGAAAAAGCACTTATTGACGGGGATGATATTCAGCTTGGGAAAATCATTATTTTCCGTTTTATGGACCCTGCCAAAACAGCCAATGAAACTTTCAGCCAGGTGATGACACCTGGTCTTTGGATTAATGAGGAAACCCATGATGTCTTTGTCCGATATCAAGCCATTTCACCCCGTTTTAGTGCACGACAATTTGCTTTACTGTTCATGCTCTATCAAACTCCTGAAAAGGTTTTCTCAAAAGAACAGATTATTGAAAAGCTTTGGCCAAGTGATAACCCACAAGGCATCACCGATCAATCAATAGACGCTGAGATCCACCGAATCAAAGAACGATTACGTTTTATTGACCCCGAACATGAATATATTCAATCTGTACGCGGAGCAGGAAAAAGATTTATTCAAAGAAAGTGATAGAAATTGTCACTTCTTTCAAAAAACATGGCGGGGGCAATCAGAACGAAAACATTCCCTGATTTCTGAAGTTTTCATCAGATTTATGATGGATATTGTCAGTTATAAGCGCTGTTTTGTAAGCTTGTTGTCAAGCAAGGCGGAGGACAAAATTATAAAATTACTATAACTTCACAAACAAAAAAGGAGAATATGCAATGAAAAGCAATTTCTTGTCTGTTTTAATAGTTATAGCAATGATGGTGAGTATATTGACTCCATTTGGATCAGTTTTGGCTGCCAGTCAAGCATCCTCCCAACAATCAGCAAATTATCTTTCTGTACCCCTTATCACCGGGTTACCCTGGGCGGTTGGCGAAACCTGGAATTTCACCCAAAATTTCCACGGCGGTCAAAATGCCCTGGATTTCCAAACAATCACAGGCAGCGCAGGCAGAGTTCTGGCGGCAGATTCAGGAACCGTTGTTTCCACCCCAACTTCAACCTGCATTTTGGTAGACCGAGGGGATGGGATTCGACTTGGTTACCAACACCTTGAACCCAGCGATCTGGCTAAATTCAAGGCTGGAAATTATATTTATAAGGGCCAGTTCCTTGGAATGACCACCTCCAAACCCGGTTGTGGTGGCACCACCGATGGAAATGTAGTGCATTTTTGGGCAGAAGGCGCCGCCAATTTTCAAGTAGGGTCCATAATTGGCGGTTTTACAGTGGGTTCAATTTGTGTCAATCAGCCTTCTTTAAATAAAAATGGCGTGAAATATTGCCCGGTACAAAAAATTACATATACTGGCGACTCGATTATTCGCCCCACCGTTTTTATAAACGGCGTTAGCACCTTATATCAAGATCAAAGCTGGGGGCGCGCAAACCTGAAAATATGTGCGGACAATCTGCCCGGCAATACGGTCTATGTGCTTTTCAGTCGGTCAGGGAAGATATGGGAGTACAGCCAGGCTGCTACTTCAACATGTGTGACCTTCTGGGATATGGATGGGGCGGGTTCGATGCTCCGCTATACCACTTATTCCTCGCGCGCAGCCTTAAACCAAAAACCCAATCCAGCTTGGGCCATTCCATGCGCCGGACCTTCTGGCGGACAGGGTTTATGCGATAATTTATACAGACCTTGAATCAACATAAGTAGGCATAACCGGGAGGCTGTCATCAAACGACAGCCTCTTTTGATTCTCATGGACTATGCCAAGATTAGAATACGGCGAAAATAATTCTCAAAAAACATTGCGAAATAACCTGCTATCGGCTACTGGTTAAACATCTCCTCCAATTTCAACACGAGCTGTTATGAAAATAAACTGTGCTAGATGTCATTCCCGAAGGACGCCCCCGGAAGAGCAGCCCCGGAAGAGCACCGGGGTGAAACAAGGGGTGAAACAAGGGGTGAAACAAGGGACGATTTGCCAAGCAGATCGTGCGGCGGCGCGGCAATCCCCAACATGGGGGGAGATTGCCGCAGTCGCTGAGGAACGCTCCTTCGCAATGGCGGACACCGTTCTGTTATGAAAATAAACTGTGCTTCCTGGGTGGCGCTCGTTCCAGCACATTTTCATCCTTTGGGGTGTCCCGCGGGACATGAAGACTACCCACCGGTTGTTTCACTTTTGGCAATGACCTATCCCCGCCAGGAACGCGCGGGATAAAAAACCCCCGCCCTCAACGGCAGGTTGAAGGCGGGGCAGGAAGGTACTGGAATATATTCCAGGCTCAGGCTGCTTTGAGCAGTTCCTCGAGGATGGCGGCTATTCTGCTAAACGAAACCGGCTTGCTGATGTAGCGGTCCGCCCCAGCATCCAGGCACATTTTCTCATCCCCCGGCATCGCCAGCGCTGTGATGGCGACAATCGGAACTCTGGCAAGGTGCGGATCGCCGGAGGCGCGGATCATGCGAATGGCCTGCACCCCATCCATGCCCGGCATCTGGATGTCAGTCAGGATGACATCGGCGTGCACAACCGGCGCCATTTCCACCAACTCCTGCCCATTGCGGGCCTTGATGGTATTAAAACCCAGGGTGTTCAGGAAATCTGAAACCGTTTCTAGCACGACTCCATCATCATCCGCGAACAACAGTGTGCCGCGGGTGGTGGACGGCCCCGGCTGTCCGGCCTGGGCATTCGCAATCTGGACGCGCAGCAGTTCACTTTGTAACTCACCCTGGGTAAACGGCTTGACCAGGTAACCCGCCACACCCAATTGCAGGTATTTTTTCCGATCGTCAGTGACCGAGCTGATGATCACCACCATGCCGCGTGTGCGGGGGTCGCTCTTTAATTCGCGCAGCACCTCCTCACCGGACATATCGGGCAGGTTGAGATCGAGCAGGATCGCATCCGGCCGGGTCTTGATGGCCACATCCAACGCGCCTGCGCCCCGGGTATGGTAGACACACTCAATCCCCAGGCGCTGCATATAATCGGTGATTTGCTGGCGGTGCAATTCGTTATCTTCAATCAACAGGCAGCGGCGAATGTGATTCTCAACGGTCTCGGCCGGTTCGACATCCGGCTGGCTTTCCTGATTCCAGGGCAGGCACAGGGTGAAACGACTGCCAGACCCAAAACTGCTCTCCACGCTTACGCTGCCGCCGTGCAATTCAACCAGCCGGGATACCAGCGAGAGCCCCAGGCCAGTGCCGCCATGCTGGCGCGCCAGGCTGCTATCGAGTTGTGTAAACGGCTTGAACAGCTTGCCCATATCCTCGGGCCGGATGCCCATGCCCTTATCCCAGACCGTCAGGCGCAGTACCTGGTCTACCTGGCTGCCAAGCACCTCCAGGCCCAGCGAGCCGCCTTCAGGGGTGAATTTGATGGCATTGCTCAGAAGGTTGACCAGCATCTGCTTCAAGCGGCGCCCATCGGCCCGCACCACGGCATCACTTGGCACAGCGGTAAAGGAAACCACCTGGCGCTTCTGATGCGCCATACCTTTGGTCAACTGCAGGCTGGCCTGGCAGATTTCGGACACGCTGCACAGGTCGAACTGCAGGTCAAGCTTATTGGCTTCGATCTTGGACAGGTCCAGGATGTCGTTGATGAGCGAGAGTAAATGCCTGCCCGAAATTTCGATATACTTGACGGACTTCTCCTGCTTTTCATTCATGCCACCGTACACTTTCATGAGCAGCGCTTCAGAGAGGCCCAGGATGCCAGTCAGGGGCGTGCGCAGCTCGTGGCTCATGCTTGCCAGGAATTCATCCTTCAGGCGGGCAGCTTTTTTGAGGGCCGCGTTGGCCGCGCTGAGTTCATCGCGGCTCTGCCGCAAGGCTTCTTCCCGTTGGCGCACTTCGATAGTGCGCTCCTCCACCCGATGTTCCAGGTTACGGTTCAAAACCTCCAGGTCGCGCTGGGCGGCGCGCACGGAAATCTCGGCTTCACGTTGTTCCAGCCACAAACCCAACATGCGGCTGATGTTGTCGAGCAAATTCTGCTCCTCCGGGATAATGAACGGCTGCTTTTCTATGTAATACACGCTCAGGCTGCCGCGAACCGCTCCAGCCACCCGGATGTCTGACTCGAGGAAATAATCGAGACTTTCATCAAAACGGGCAGTCTGATAACTGCGTCCATCCAGCACCAGGCGCGAAACCGTGATGGAAGGGAACTGCATAGCAGGCACAAGGTAATGCACAATTTGGCCGCACACGCTCTCAATAGACTCCTGGCGGGTCTGCAGCAGGCGGCCCACCTCGAACAGGCAGGTCAGCTCTTTGACGCGTTCCTGGATGGCCAGCTCCATCAGCCGGTTCTCTGTGATATCCTGCGCGGTGCCGGACATGCGCACCAACCCGCCGGCTCCATCCTGAACCGCCTGGATACTGGCCCGAAAATAACGCAGCTCGTGGCCGGGCAGGTAAGCCCGGTATTCGTGCCGCACCACACCGCCATTCTCAATAGCATAATTCTGGGCGTCCAGCAAACTTTGGCGGTCTTCTGAATGCACCATCTCCATAAAATCCGTAAGAGGCGGCACCCCCAAGGCTGGATTGCGATGGAACAGCCGGAACATCTCCCGGGACCAGATGAGCCCCCGTTCACTTTGGAGCTCCAATTCCCAGCTACCCAGCCGCGCAATGGCCTGAGCGGTTTCCAGACCAGCCTGGCTCTCCGCCACCAACTTGATGGCCCGCCTGCTTTCGGTGACATCACGCATCACGGCCAGCAGGCGCTTCACCCCATTTTCCAGATCGAGTATCTCAGCGGAGATCAGCCCGTCGCGCAATTCACCATCCTTGCGCAGGAAAGTCATCTCAAAATCGCGCACCGAGCCTTTTTCCTTCAACTCCTGGATCAGGGCCAGCCGGTCGCCAGGGTGTTCCCACAACCCTATCTCCAGAGCGTCATGACCAATGGCCTCCTCGCGGCTGTAACCAGTGTTTGCCAGCAGGCTGTCATTCGCTTCGAGAAGGCTACCCTCCATATTTGCGATGATGAGCATATCCGGGCTGGAAAGGAAGGCTTTGGAGAATTTTTCCTCGCTGGAACGCAAAGCCGCCTCGGTGCGCCGGCGCTCAACGGCTTCGTTCCTGAAACGCTCCGTCGCGATACGATTCGTTTCATTTGAAAGATAGGAAAATGCCCCGGCAAGACCAAAAAGAACAGTGAAAGTAACCCACACGCTGATGGAAAGACTGGTATCCTGCCTAACCAACAAGCCGCCCATCTCCGCCGCCATCAGGACAGCGATCGACAATGAAACCGCCAGGGTGGAGAGAATGATGCCCCGCAAATGATAGATGGTCCCAGCAATGATGATCAGAAAGACATACATGAACGAGACCGGTACCATCACGGTCCCACGCATAATCACCATAAAAGCCGGAAATACAAAAGTTTCCACCAGGACGACAACGGTCACCAGGCGTAAGCGGCGCGCCAGGACAAATGCGTATGAAACTGTATTCACGATTATCAGCGTAACGCAGATAATCAGAAAAGGCCGGGGGTCGTAGGTGGCAAAGCGCAAACCAGCCATACCGAGCAAAGCGAACAGGCTCAGGCTGAATAAAACCGCTATCAGCAGGTAGGCGCGTTCATTTTTTTCATCTTCGGAAAATAGATTTGGGGTTAACCAGCGATTAAAAAAGTTACGCATATTCCATCCTTTTCAACGGACTGAGCCTGGGCTGCATCCAAACTGCATGTACAACTGCATGCACAACTGCATGCACAGCACCCATCCCATGTTTCCGTCCCTACCCGAGTTAACAGGTTGGTTTCATCTTTCATCCCATTCGTTGAAACGATCCTTCCCATGATCGCTTCAAGCGCTTTTGTAATTTAATTCTAACACTGATACAGGCAGTACGATCACTCCAACGTGACCGGTGGGGAAGAGTAACACTTCGGCTGTCATCACATCCCTGGTCAGGCATCACAGACAAAAAAACATAAAACAATCCGCCAGCTTACGCAAAAACCGTAGATTAAAAAATCTGCGATATTCCACGTAAACCGGCGGATAAAAGGTCTTTGAATTCGGCCAGGCCAGTTCTACGCTGGTCACCACCAATCAGGTTGCAAACTTAGATTTAAGACTGCAAAAGTCTACATTTTCAGCCGAGGCACAAGCTCTTCCGCCCAGGCGCGGGCGGCCGCAAAATCACTGCGATCCTGCCTGGGGAAGATACCCAGCGCCACCGCCAACCTCAACTGAATCGTGTCCAAGTTGAACGGCAGCTTGCTGAAATCCAACCGGCCGGGGAAAATCCCTTCGGCCAGCGGATTGACAAGGGCGCGCATGGGTTCGACCCATTCTTTGACAACCCTCTGATATTCATCGTCACCAGACATGGCGCGTGTGATGCAGACCGTGAACATGGCAAATGGTTTGCGGTTCAACTCTGCGCGGTGATTCTTCAGGAAATCAATCGCTTCGGGCAGCCATTTTGATTTACGGATGGCGCTCCCGACCAGTACTGCAACATACTGGGTCAGATCGATCTCAGCATCTACTGGCAGTACGTCCACCTGAAAACCAGCCACGATCAATGTTTTGCCGATCTCTTCCGCGTAATCTTGCGTGCTGCCAGTCCGGCTGGCGTATGCGATCAGAATTTTCCCTGACATTTTCATCCCTTTACAAGCGCCTGTGATCACGAACTCCCAGATAAATAATCAGACCTTCGATTCTCGCCATTTTTTGGCAAATCGAAGGTCTGTTCTCTTTTACTTACGCCAGTACTACGCCGTGCCGGTCCTTCAGCAGGTCAACCGTGCGCTGAACTTCGGCCTGCTGTTGGTCTGCCGTCCAACCCAGTTTGGAGGCCATGATGGCAGACATCTCTTCTACTAACGACAGGCTGACCTCGCCCAGCCAGGCCAGCGTCGAGCGCCGCAGCAGTAAGTCATCCACGTGCACAGCCTTTTCCTGTTCGATCAGGAACTCCACTTCGCGGCGGCTCCAATCCGCTTTGGCGTTAAGCGGCGCATCCGATCCAGCCTTGATATATTTCGCGACCTGCATGGCGCGCGTGCCGTAACGCTCAAACAACTTTTTGGGCTGCAGATCTCCCAGCCCGGTCTCGTCACTGACCTTCTTTAGGAATTCAATCTGCGCCAAACTGACGCGCGGATAATCTTTCCCGCCGCCGATCTGGATCGATTTGGTATCGGCCTTGCGAGTCTTGCCCAGCAGGGCCAGGGTCTTATCGGTCACCTGCTCGCTGAAAGCGCGGAAGCTGGTCCACTTGCCGCCCACCAACGAATAGACCGGGATATCGCCAAATTTATCTTCCATGACGCTGTGATCGCGGGTGATCTGGCCGGTGGTCTTGGCCTGCATATATTCCAGCGGGCGCACGCCCGAGAAGCGGAAGGCGATATGCTCACGGGTTACTTTGATGGAAGGGAAGACGCGTGAAACCAGGCTGATAAAGTAGTCAACTTCATCCTCTGTGCAGCGCACCGCGTCCGGATCGGTGATCGGGATATCGCTGGTGCCGATGATCACCTTGTCATAGAACGGGAAGATCAGCACGATGCGGCCGTCTTTGTTCTCAAAGAAAAATTCATTGTTGCCGATGGCGGCGCGCAATTCAGGATGGCGCAGCACCAGGTGCGAGCCCTTGGTCCCGCCAATATAATGACGCGACAGGCCCAGCATGGTGTTGGTGAAATCGATCCACGGGCCGGCAGCATTGATGATCAGCTTGGGCTGCACAAGGTAGGTTTCGCCGGTCAGCTCATCCTTGAGGGTGGCGCTGCCACCCTGCGCGCCAACCAGGCTGACATAATTCAGCGCGCGGGCGTGCGGGCCTTCGGCTTCGGCATCCAGCACCAGTTCCACGGTGAAGCGCTCCGGCGAAAGAATCTGGCCGTCATAATAGGTGGCCGTGTACTTGATGTCCGGAGAGAGTTTCGGGTATTTGGCCAGGGATTTTTCGCGGCCCTCAAATTTGTGCGGGGGCACGGTGCCCTGGGATTTGGTGAAAGAATCATAGAAAATCAGGCCAACCTTGATGACCAGCGCCCCGCGTTCAGCCGGTTTGTCGAGCAGGTTGACGAACTTAAAGGGCGCATTCAGCAGGCCGGAGAAGATTTTGAACATCGGCACAACGGTCGGCAGCGGCCTAACCACATGCGGCGCATTCTCGATCATGCGGTTGCGTTCCTGCACGGCCTCGCGCACCAGGCGAAATTCGCCGTTTTCCAGGTATCGGATACCGCCGTGCGCCATGTGAGAGGAAGCAGCGCTGGCGCCAGAGCAAAAATCGCCGCGGTCGACCAGCAAGACATCGACGCCATTCAGCGCCAGGTCACGGAAGGCGCCGACGCCGTTGATACCGGCGCCGACAATTAGAACATCAGGGGATTTGGTTTTCAGAGCAGAGAGGATGGCTGAGCGGTCCATATTTTCACCTTGCAAAAACAGAATAATTGTGAATTTTATAACTATATTACCATTGTACGCCCAATTTAGAAAAATGGGGAT
>CAIWAX010000263.1 GCA_903910795.1 uncultured Anaerolineae bacterium | reverse complement strand
CCCGGCGCGCTCAACCGTGAGGTTCAAGGCGGGCAAGGAAATGAAGGCGGAAGTGTTGAAGCTGTCGCCCAGGTCGGCAAAAAAAAGGCCGGCTTGAAGTTGCTGCCAATTCTCGATAGCGATAATTGCCAGTTAATTTACCGCCATGATTTAGAAAACTCATGCGAGTTGTTTGTTGGTGTTTTTTTAAAGAAAACAACTTGCCGGCAAGCCTGTTTCATAGCGGCCCATCAGTCCGCTCCCAACTCGACAAAGGCGTTTCATCCAGGTCCGCCATTTTTTTTGACTCATCCCTAAAAATTAAGCGACTGCTATATTTAGCTTTATTGATACGCTTACTGACAATAAGTGAACGCTTGCTGAAAATAAGCATTTGGAGCAAGACAAACTTTCCTTAATCAATTAATTAAATTCAGACAATCAATTCAGTTTGCCTGAGCTTTGGCGTGACCAAAGTTAACTCCGGCGCAAAATTTATAAACATCATGGCCAAGGTTCTAATCATCGACGACGACGAGCAGCTCCAGCAGCTGGTTGGTGGTTTTTTGAGCCGCCACGGGTATGAGGTTGAAGCGGCTTCCAATGGGAGCCAGGGATTGATCAAAGCCGCCACTTTTTCTCCGGATTTGATTCTCTGTGATTTGGACATGCCGGAACTGGACGGGCAGGCAGTGGTTTCGTCCTTGCGGGCAAATGAAGAGCTGGCTGAAATTCCAGTGCTATTTTTGAGCGCTTGCGCTGATCGTAAACAGATCCGGCAAAGTATGAATCTGGGCGGCGACGATTTCATCACCAAGCCCGCCGAGCTGATGGAAATTCTCGAAACCATCAATGCGCGGATGGTCCGGCTGGGACAGCAGCGGCGACGTAAAGCGAAGCAGCTCGATCAGGCGGCCAATGTTGTTGCGGGCATTATCAACAATCTGGGCCATTCGGAATCTGCCATCAAGTGGTGGAGCGAGGCCGGCAAGAGCAAGTTCGATGCTCCCGCCCAGATTATTCAGCGGGTTCGGCAAATCATCAAAAAACAAAAGCGCGCATATAAACGAAAGTTGCAAACTAAAGTTCCAAAAGGTTCATTGCTGATAAAAGATGAAAATATCCGCCGATATCTGAAGCTTTCTGAAGTGAAGGCGTTGATGGCGAAGGGGGAATACTCAGCATTATGCTGGGGCCAAAACCGGCAGGTTTATTTCCGTAAGCCTTTAAAGCAATGGGAGCTGGAATTGCCGGCGAAAGAATTTGTGCGGGTGCATCGCGAAGCCATCGTCAATCTGGCCTTTCTGGATTATGTGAAGAAGGATGAGTGCGGTAATCAGCACATCCATATCCATGGCTTAAGGCGGGTCATAAAAGTAAGCCAGCGAGCCAAGTCGGCTTTCAACCAGAGCCTGAAAAATTACAATCAATAAGAGTTGCCCTGGTAGTTGCTCCAACCGCGTACCCCGCCACTGGCCGTTTCTTTGGAGAGGAATCCCGCTTATCTTCAACTGTTAAAACGCCGTTCCGCTTCCGTTGCGAACAGATATCGCATCATTCGCTGCATTAATTACATCGCTCGCTTAAATGCGATGGCTTTATGGTCCATTTATGGTTTTTCATGAAGTTATATGAACTCCAATGGATGCGGTATCACGGTATGCAGGTGCTGTGGCGGATGGATGAGTTTCAACGGTGGAAATTGTCAGGCCAATCCCAATATCTGCCTGCTGTGCTCGGAAGATATTTTTCGGGATGCTGATGCTGTTGGTTATTCAAACACTTTCAGGCTGGGTGTTAATCAGGAAAATCCAACCAATCAAGGTGGCGGCATAATGGTTGATTTTTTCTGGAACTGAATTATTTGCAACGTTGAATGCCGTTTTCGGGGCTGGCATGGGCTGCAAAATAGTCAGTTAAAGGTCGGCTTCCATGGTGGCGGTCATTGCCGGATATTCTTGTTTCCGACAAGCGAACCAGACGCAAGCCTACTTCAAATTCAGCGTGAACCAGAAAGTGCTGCCCTGGCCAAGCTCGCTAATCACGCCGATGTTGCCACCGTGGGCCTCCACGGCCAGTTTGCAGAAAGCCAGGCCCAACCCGGTGCCTTGCCGGTTCATTCCCGATTCCACTTGACCGAATTTCTCAAAAATTAGCTGATGAAATTCCGGGGCGATGCCCGGACCGGCATCGGTCACTTCCACTCGCGCCTGACCATTGGCCGTTGCAATGTTCAGCGCAACGGTGCCGTTATCCGGGGAATATTTTACCGCGTTGCTGAGGAGGTTTTGAAATACCCGTTCAATCAATTCCGCATCCAGCGACAAGGGCATTTTTTCCGGGTCAGAAGTGATATTGGTGTGAATTTTCTTTGGATTGTTTGCCGGCCAGAAGTCCGTCGCCGCTTTGCGGGCCAATGCGACCAGGTCGCTCAAGGCGGGGCGGAGAACCAGTTTATTAACCTCGAGCTTGCTGACTAAGAGCATTTCAGAAACCATGCGGGTGAGCCGTTTTGTGGCCGTTTTGGCTTCGGTCAAGCTAAGGTTGCCATCTTTGGAAAGGGCTGGCGCGTCAAACATCTGGATTATGTTGAGGTGGCCGTTGATCACCATCAGTGGGGTTTTCATGTCGTGGACAATCATGTGGGTAAGACTGTCGCGCAATCTTTCAAGCTCTTTCAGCCTCTGATTGATGGCCTCCAATTCAATTTTTTGCCGGCGTAATTCCAGATGAGTGGTGACGCGGGCTAACACTTCCTTCTCTTGAAATGGTTTTGTGATGTAATCCACGCCGCCGGCTTGAAAAGCCTTAATCTTCTCTTCGGTTTCATTTAGGGCGCTGATAAAGATGACCGGAATATCTTTCAAAGCATCATCCGCTTTTAGCTGCTGGCACATTTCCACCCCCCCCATCTCCGGCATCCGCATATCCAGGAGAATCAGGGATGGTGATTTTTGGCGGGCCGCCCTCAAAGCCAGCTTGGCGCTGGTGGCCGGGCGCACCAGGTAACCAGTCTGTTCCAGCATGGCTGACAACAGGCGTAGATTTTCCGGGACATCGTCGACGATCAAAATGGAAGTTGTTTCTGGAATAGTCATTTATGATCAAAGGGACTCAACTTTTTGAACCGCCGTTTTTGGTCTGAATAATGAACCATGTGGCGAAAGCTTATGCGTATTTATGTTGTTTGTCTAAACTGATGTTTTACCTGACAAGTTGAAAGAATCGCATCGTCGCAGTATTGGTTAGGGCGACAACCGCAGTCGCTTTAACACTATTCGGTTTAGATAATTGCTATTAAATAAATTCAGGCCAAACAAAAACCCCGCACCACCATGCTGTGGTGATGCGGAGTCTCGGTTCCAATTTTTCGGACTAGTGATTTCTTGGAACAGCACAATTTAATCACGTTTCGATCCCGCGCCCCAAGCCAAATGCATTAGGCGCTGCTTTTCCATCAGCTAATGCTTTCATTGCGTCAACAACGAGAAGATAACCCTGCATTGTTGACAAACTGCGCCACAACCCCCATGCGCTAATAGGCGGCAAAACTCACCATTTATGTCATGTTCTATTGGAATTTGACAAGCCAGGTGTGGCCGGTCCGTTTCCACACCATTTTAATGGCAACGCCATCAGAACTTTGGGATCACCGTCATCGGGGTCAATGTGTGCCTTGAGATATTTTTTACCGCCTTGATCCACCCCAACCCTCACCATCACGGTTTGATTCTCTTGTTGGCAGACATAGCAATGCCTCCCGGCCTCAATATTGCCGATAACTTCATCAATTTTGTGAATCCATACTATGCCAAAATTATTTCCCCCCAAGGCCGTCACACGAAAGGGTTGGCCATCCATCTTTTCAATTTGGCCTCGGTCAAATTTAAGCGCGGTTAGAAATGACATATGCTGAAGCATTAACTAACCATGCTTGAAAAAGGCCTCAAGTGGATTGCAGCCGGCGTGGCAAAATATTCAGTAAGCGTATATCGCCGATTATTGGTATTATTATACAACCAGCTATTTACCGTTGCCGCACGAGGGCGAAGCTGGCGCGGCTTGATTTTCAGCCGGTGACAGGCTCGTTCGTTATTTGGTTGGTCACTGTGAAAATCGGCTCCGGCCGGGTGGGTTGCGCATTGACGGTTAGAATCACCGGCCGAGATATTCCACGATGTTGCTCAGCGGTGCGCTGGAAACTTTCAGGAACCCGTCCAGCGGCCGGTTCATTTCCAGGATCAGGAAGATCGCGGCGGACACCGAGCAGGCGCACACGAACAGCACGCAAATCATGGTGGCATGGCGCGGCGCGAAGAGGCCGAAGCAGATGAAGAGGACCGTGAGCCAGCCGATTAACACGACCAACAACGGCACCGGGAGTTCGTTTTGCGCCTCTTCCATCAACAGCCAGCGCGTTTGCGACATCTCGCCGGCGACTTGCTGGGCCTGCGCGAGCAGCTGGCGCTGGCCCTCCGTTTGCGGGGTTAAGGTGCGCATCAGGCCCTGGATTGCCTCCACCCGGTTCGTGGATAGCGTCGGGGTTTGACCTGCCGCGGCGGATGGTTTGCGCAGCTTGCCAGCCTCCAGACTGGCGAAGACTGATCGCTTTATTGCCTCGCGAATGGGCTGTGCCTCCGGGCCATACTGGGCCAGAATCCGGTCCAGCAGGATGATCTTCGCGCTGGTCTGCTTGATCCCATTGTTGATCGTGTCCGAGGTTCCTTTCGCCGAACTGACCAACAGGCCGAGCACCAGCGCCGCAATCGTCGCGATCATTCCTGTGCACAGCTTCACAGTTTCCAGGGAGTCCTTGTTCAGATGGTGGCGAGGCAGCCGGTTTTGGAGCCAGATACCGGACAGGGCGCCGCCAAACGTGCATCCCGCTGTGATCAAACCGACGGCCATTGAGTTCATAATTCAGATGTTAAAACATTGTGGGGCTATCGGCCATTCCCGTTTGCCGCCGGACCAGTCGGGTCCTCCCCCTGGCGCTGGTCGGGCCTTGGATCGACGCGGGTCTCCTGTGACACGCCAGCCTCGGCCATGGTGCTATTAAAGCTGTGCCGGAGCGAATGGAAGGAGAGCCGGTTGAAGTGAATCTTGCCCTTACCCTTGATGCGCTGGCTGTCGATGCCTGCGCGCTTCACAATGCGACCGAAACTCTCGCTCAATCCATGCGCACCACCACTACCACGCTCCGCCAAATCAGGGCAGACATATTTGCTGTCGATGAATTCGCTTAAAAATTGCAGGTGTTCATCCACGTCATTGGTCATCGGTACCGCAACCTTTTTGCCGGTTTTTTCCTGTTTGAAATGGATCAAGTGGTTCTGCATGTCCACCTGCTTCCATTCCAGAGTTGCACAATCACCGAGACGCTGCCCTGTGAAGTAGCCGAGCAGAATTAACGTGAACCAATCGTTCTTGTGGCCGACCGTTTGCAACAGCTTGGCAACCTGTTCCAGCGTAAAAATATCACGCTCGCTCGATTCAACCTTGGGCAACTCCACAGCCGTCACCGGATTTTTGAGAATCACCGAATATCGTTCCGCCCGATGGAAGGCGACGTTGAGCGTCTTGATGTCCACCACGGCAGTCTTCGGAGCCACCTTTTCTTCCAGTCGTGCGTTCAGGAAATCCTCAATGTGTGAGCTAGTGATCGAGGTGATGGGTGATTTAGCCACCACGCCAAGGCCCTTCAAAAATAGTTTCACTGTGTGTTTGTATCGCTCGTGCGTGCCGTGTGATTTTTTGGTCTCAATGCTTTTTAACCAGTCACCGAGATATTTTTCTGTTGTGGGTGTGACAATGGTTTCCTCGTTGGTCTTTTCCAGCATGTCGTTCAGAACCTTTTGCATCTGCCGGGTGCTGACCCCAGTCTTTCGTGCGAGGGATTCAAGGCGTTCGTATTCGACGGCGATGAGGAGCGCCTTCTTTTTATCCGTCTGCTTGGTCGTGCGTTTCATCTGCCTGCCCTCACGGTCGGTGTAACAGGCGGTCCAGAACGTCGAGTTCGGGTGTTTCCATAAACTGGCCATAATTTTGCCTTTCTAAAATGTAAGAATAGAAGTAAGAATGGAAATATCAAGGAAATGGTGATATCCTGGGTCAGAAAGTATGATTT
>CAIWAX010000262.1 GCA_903910795.1 uncultured Anaerolineae bacterium | reverse complement strand
TGGGTACTTTCCATACCGAACTTATGGGTACTTTCCATACCGAACTTATGGGTACTTTCCATCGTGAGGGTTTTATTCCGGTGGAAGATGATCACGCGCTGGATTATTCCAGGTAAGAAGGGCTTCAAGCACACCCCCGCCGACAGCCAGCGCCTTTTCAGACACAGAGAAACAATACTCCCACTGGCTGCGTTGATCGATATCGCCAATTTTCACACCTTTACGCACCGGAAGGCCAGGCCGGATCAGACCGCGCAGGATGCCGCCAAATGGTGCGATGATTTTCATGTGCCCTGCGGGTCCGTCAACTTCCGCGATCGTTTGGCCTGTTTCAACTCGGTCACCGATGCTGGCATAACCAGTCAGAACGCCATCCAGTGGGGCCCGCAGAACTCGCCGCGCATCCCCTTCGGGCTGGCCGGTATCATCCAGCGCCGAACCCTGCCAATAAACACGGCCAAGGAAATGCCCGCGCATGGTTTCCACCACGGCGTGACAATTATCGCCACAGATAAAACCCGGCCCCAGACCAATCACAAGCGGCGATTTTGAAATACGCTCTTCAACCCTGATTTTCAAGAGGCGGGCATCCACCATGCAGGCAAAATTTCCCTGTTCCAAAATAGCGGCTTGAGGATCAACAAAAACCGCAATAACGCCGCCATGTGCAAGCTCAAAAGCTTCCACGGCTGAAAAAACCTGCCGGGCAACCACCCCTTCTATATTAACTTGCCCTTCGTAAACGGCTTCGGAAAAAGATACTGTCCGGCGGACAGCCATAGGCTGGGGCAGCTCGGTAATGATAACGTTGAATCCAGACCGGTGCAGGCGCAGCGCCACACCTGAAGCCAGATCACCGCCGCCTCGCAAAAGGACGTATGCCCTGTGGATTGGATGCATGGTAAACATCTGCCTGTAGGTTAGAAACGCAAGGAGAGGCAGCTCAAACCGCCATCCATTTTTTGGAATTCAGACATGTCCAAAACAAGCAGTTTGTAACCCAGTTTGCGAAGGGTGGCTTCAAACTTTGGAAAGCCAGCCGCGATCAAGACATAATCATTCACCCGGATGCAATTGGCCGCGTATTCCTCGCCAGGCACCACCCGGATCAGTTCATAGCCCTTGAAATCCGGATGCCCAGCCAACGAATCAATCACGACCAGCCGGTTATCGCCAATATAGGAAATTCCACTTTTCAGGTGCAGGATCCCGGCCACTTGACGGATATCGATAAAACTGGCGCTGTAACCTCGGGCAACCAGCCAGGCAGCCAACTGTTGCGCGCCAGCCTGGTTGGTTCGCAGGGAGATGCCGATGAAAAAATGCGAACCTGCTTCGCAAATATCACCGCCATCCAGGGTGCCCGGTGCGCTAATTTGCGCTACTTCCGGGAAGAATGCAAGCAGGGTATCTTTCATCTCTGACACTTCATCGAGACGGCTTTGGGCTCCCGGGCGGGTAAGAATTGCCGCGCCTCCATTTGGCGAGGAACATGTGCCCTGTGGGCATGTGCCCTGTGGGTCAGAAAGCAGAATGGCAGTATCTTCTACAAAAGTGCCATCCGGGAAGCGCAAATCTGGCTCCAATTCCAGCACAGCAAGGCCGCATGTCTTAAGGGCTGTAAGATAGCCGGAGTGCTCAAGCAGTGTTTTTTCCAAATCAGGCACGCCCAGATCAACCGTGGTGAGACCGTCCTGATAGTTTGCGCCTGGCTGGCGCGTTATGGCATGTTTAAACATATATAATTTAACCAGTATTTCTCAAACCGGCTGCAATGCCGTTGATGGTAATAATGACAGCTTCCCTTAAAGACTCGGCTTCGGGATCATCCTGCGGAAGCACCCTCAAGCGCCGCAACATTTCAACCTGAATATAATTCAATGGATCGACATACGGGTTGCGTAAACGTACCGCATTTTGGGTGACTGGTTCGCTATCCATCAGGTTGCGGTGCCCGCTTATAGAAAGTACCGCGCTGCACGTCAAATCATATTCTGCTTTAATGATATTGAACATACTCTGCCCAAGTTCCTGATCTGGCACAAGCTCGGTATACAAAGCAGCGATACCCATATCGGCCTTCAACAGAGAAGTTTCAGCATTTTCCAGCAAGGTTTTAAAGAAGGGCCAGCCTTTGTACATGGTTTGCAGCAATTCTTTATCAGCGATGGCATCCAACCCGCTGCCCAGACCGTACCAGCCCGGCAAGTTATAACGGCTCTGCATCCATGAGAAAACCCACGGGATGGCGCGAATATTATTGACCTCTAAATTACCGGCCCGCGAAACCGGGCGGGAGCCGATGTGAAGCCGCCTGATCTCATCAAGAGGCGTGGCTGCCTGCCAGAACTCAATAAAACGCGGGGTTTCATAGACAAGCCCGCGATAGGCTCGAAAAGCCGACTGGGACATGGCCTCCATGGATTCCCGCCACTCCAGCGGGATACCCTCCACTGCATATATGCCCTGTGGGAGTGAAGCCAACAGTACCGCATTCACAATTTGTTCTAGATGACGGTGCGCGAGACCTGGGTTGGAATAACGGGATGCGATGATTTCACCCTGTTCAGTTAACCTGAAACGGCCGTTGATGCTGCCCGCCGGTTGAGCCCGGATGGCGCGGTTTGCCGGGCCGCCACCGCGCGCAACAGTGCCGCCGCGCCCGTGGAAGATTGTCAGGCGAACAGTATACTCGTGGGCAACACGTGTGATGGTTTCCTGAGCCTGGTAAAGCGACCAGTTAGCCATCAAATAGCCGCCATCTTTGTTACTATCAGAATAGCCGATCATCACCATTTGTTCAAACTGGCAGGCCGCGAGGTGCGCCCGATAAATTTCGCTTTTGAATAACTCAGCCAGAATTCGAGGGGCGGCTTCCAGGTCATGGATGGATTCAAACAGGGGACAAATTTGCAGCCCGACATCACAACCTGTCCAGCGCGCCAGCACCAATACCGTCAGCACATCGGCCGCGGAATGGGTCATGGAAATCACCACCGGCCCGAGCAACTCTCCGCCATATACATTTTGAACCCTGGCAATCAATTGGAACAAAGCCCAGGTTTCGGCAGTTTGAGCTGTAACGCCTGGATGAAGTGAAAGTTCAGGCAAAGGGCTGGATAACAAGCGCGAAATCAATTCCAGGCGTTCATCTGCCGGCAAAGTTTCAAATGAAGGTTGAATTTCAAGCGCGCGCAATATTTCGCCCAGCGCCTTATTAAACCTGCTCGAATCTTCACGCACATCCAGCCGGGCGGCATGCAAACCAAAAACGGATAGTTGCCGCCTCAGCGTCAGCAATTCATCACTTGCCAGCGGCGCCGGGATGGCGTTCGAAATAAGTTCAAGCGGGTATTTAATATCTTCTGGATGCACACGCGCCGTATGCGGTTCGGAGCCCAACAATCTGCTTTTCATGTCATCCTGCGAAGCTTCAGCCAGATCGGCAGCCAGCAAGGAGAGTATCAGACGATACGGCTCGCCAGAATAACGTTCGGCAATATATTCAACGTGTGCCGGAAGCGGGCGCCTTTTTTCAAGCCAGGCCGCCAATTCATCAGGCAGCGGTAACCGCCGTCCGCTCATGCTCAGGTGGCGGGCCACATTTTGTAATGTGTGCCGGTGGTTTTCAACCGCCAAACCACGGTGCAAACGCAGGGTTTCTGCAGTCACTTCGCTGGTCACAAAAGGATTCCCATCCCGGTCGCCGCCCATCCAGGAAGCCAATTTCAGCCAGGCTCGCTCGGTTTTCAGACCCGGATAATGCCTGGCGAGCGCCTCATCAAGATCAGCGTACAGCCAGGGAATAGTCTGCCAAAAAACAGAATCGATGTAATAAAGCCCGGTGCGGACTTCGTCAGTAACCGCCAATTTGCTGGCCCGATTGCGGTCGGAAAGCCATAACGCTGTAATCTCAGCATGCATGGCCTTGACGATGGCCTCGTTTTCGCGCGGCAACAACCCGGGCTGGGTGGATTCCCCTAATAAACTTGACAGGCGCTGGAGTTTGGAAATGATGGTTCTCCGGCGGGATTCGGTTGGGTGAGCGGTGAGAACCAGTTCAATGGACAGGTTTTCCAGGATACCGGACATCTGCTCAGAAGTAACGCCGCGTTTTTTCAGGGTCGCAACCGCCTCGCCAATCGATTCGCGCACCGGCCGTGTGCCCTGTGGGTCGGGCGCATTTTCCAGTTCCTGCTGCCTCAGCAGAGCCAGGCGGTAATTTTCCTCCGCCAGATTGACAAGATCAAAATAGGTGGCGAAGGAAGCAGCAACTGCCCGGGCCTGGTCGGCAGGCAAAAAAGTCACCTGTTCTTTGAGCCTCAAGGCAGCGGCATGATCACCCATCCGCCGGGACTTGGCCTCAGCGCGGATTTGCTCCTCGGTCTCGTATACTTCCCGCGATTCAAGTTCTGAAATAACCTTGCCAAGCTGATCGCCCAATAAATGAATAAACTGAGAAATATCCATATTTTAATTATAACCTTCCAGAACATGTGTCCTGCTGGTCGGAATATACCCTTCACGGCCACAAACCCACACGTGCCCTGCGGGCTGAGTTTGTAACCGGGGGCATTATATAAAAATCCACCTGTAATTCAGGAGGATTTCATGTGCCGTAGTAGCGACTTTAGTCGCTTTTGACCGCTTTTGCTTGGCGTTCCAAAAAACCGGAATTCTTTCTTGGCTCCTCCGCGAATCGTGTGGCGGACGGTGCCAGGGAGAACGCAGGGATTTATTGAAGAAACGTCATTATTTAGGCCGATATCACATACCCTGCAGGTTTGCTGTCAAGTGCCCTGTGGGTTCTAAGCTCGGCGAGCTCGGCGTTCAGCGGTTAAAGCTTTTTTGCAGTAGAGTTTATCTTCGTCTGCGATTGCCTGACGAACCTGTGCCCTGTGAGTTTGATTCATGTGCCCTGCGAGTCGGTCTCGCCGGTGGAACTGAACCGCCTGGCGTATCGGACGGTTGAAGTATGGAAGCATGCAGGCTTTGCTGATAATAATCATCCAGCAGCATGGTGATGAGCGCTGATTCATCCTCTGTCTCTGCCAGGCTGCGCGCCAGGGATTCAAAGCGGTGCGAACGTTCGGTCGCCAACCGGTCACGGGAGCGCAAGCGCGCTTCCAGCAAGGCAGTCAGGCGTTCCGCGACAATATTGGCGACATCTTCATCGCTCGGGATCGGGCGCTCTTGCATGGGAATACTGTATTCTTTGGCGATTTTTTCCAACGCAAAGCGCTCGCCTTTATTGACCAGCGAAATTGCCACCCCGCTGGCGCCAGCCCGGCCAGTCCGGCCAGCGCGATGGATATATGCTTCCATTTCTTCCGGTGGTTCATATTGAATGACATGCGAAAGGCTGGGGATATCGAGCCCGCGGGCTGCCACATCCGTGGCAACCAGGAACCTGAGCGTACCCTTGCGCACACGCTCCAGTACCCGCTCCCGGTCGGCCTGTGAAAGATCGGCGGTCAGTTGATCAGCATCATAGCCAAACCGCTGCAAAACCACACACACATAATTCACCCTCATTTTGGTATTGCAGAAAATGATGGCCGAGGATGGGTTTTCGATTTCGATCAGGCGCACCAAACTGCGATCCTTATCCATGCCCTCCACAATGTAAAAAACATGTTCTGTGTCAGTGACATGCACATGATCGCTGCTCAGGCTGAGAAATTCCCCTGCATGAATAAATTCTTTCGCAGTCCGCAGCACTGAAATGGGGAAAGTGGCGGAAAACATGCAGGTATTGATTTCCCGATTCGGCAAATAACGCTTTACTTCCTGCATATCAGGATAGAAACCCATTGAAAGCATCCGGTCGGCCTCATCAAAAATCAACATTTTGAGATGGTCGAGGGATAATGTGCGCTTTAGCAAATGATCCAGAATGCGTCCGGGCGTGCCCACCACAATCTGAGCCCCGTTTTTCAACGCGTCAATCTGGCTGCCGTAGCCAACGCCGCCATACACGGCCACGGTGCGCAACCCGGCATCACCAATCAACCTTTCAGCTTCCAACCAGACCTGACGCGCCAATTCGCGGGTGGGAACCAGGATCAGAGCCTGGCAGAATGATTTGGAGGGATCGAGACGCGCCAGCATGGGGAGCAGAAACGCACCGGTTTTCCCACTGCCTGTGCGCGCCTGGATCATCATGTTGCGGGCCGCCAGCATATAGGGTATGGCGCGCGCCTGTACCGGCACCAACGAGGCCCAGCCGGCCCGTGCAGCCGCGGAACGCAGGGTTTCCGGCAGCGCTTCAAGTGTTGTATCTTCCAATGGATTGCGGATTTCACCGCCGGAATTAGTTTCAGGATTGTTCAAGGAAAGCTCATTTCTCTGTTTTTTTTCAGTATAACACTGATGATAAAAATAGCGCCACCCTTCTGAATGCAGCCCCGGAAGTTAATAATTCTCTTCCCAAACGGAATGGTAGGCCCCAATCGATTCAAAATACATCACCATGCGCTGGTAAAAGGGATGCACGGTGATGGTGGCGCTGTCACCAATCACGATCAATTTTCGCCTAGCGCGGGTCAACGCGACATTCATACGGCGGGTATCTTCCAAAAACCCGATCTGGTTGTCCAAATTAGATCTGACCAGTGAAACGATCACGGCTTCTTTTTCCCGGCCCTGAAAACCATCCACACTGTCAATTTCGAGGTCAGGCTGCTGAATAAGCTCACGTAGTTTGCGCACCTGGGCGGAATACGGTGAAATGACCGCGATCGCTGCGGGCGGCAATCCAGCCTCCAGCAAAGCCCGTACCTTCTCAACCACCAGCCGCGCTTCCGAGAGATTGAATCGGCTCATGTGCCCTGTGGGATCGCCATCCGATTCAACCGATTCATCATAATTGGCCCCGGCCGTGTCGATAAAATCCAGGGCGGTACTGGTCAAAGGACATGAAATCAGGCCCGGAAGACCCTGCAGGAGATGTTTTTCAACACTCGCATGCGACTCGAGACTATCTTCATAGAATTCGCGCGAAGAAAATTCCTTAATTTCGTGATGCATGCGGTATTGAACCGTCAAGCGGCGTGAAACATCCTTACCGGCCTGGGTCATCAGGCGTTCCAGCAGGCTGACATTAAAACCCTTTGCAATCGCCTCAGGTGAAATGATGGTGGGGGGCAGTTGGAAATGGTCTCCCGCCAGTACCAGCCTGTCAACAAATTGCAGCGGCGCCCAGGCGGCTGCTTCAGTACACTGGCTGCCTTCATCCAGGATGCACCAATCAAAATGCTGGCTGCCCAAGACTTCCCTGTCCAAACCGGTGAGCGTGGCACAAACAACCGGCGTCGTGTTCATGATCCTGGCGATAATATTTTCTTCAATTTTGCGCGCGTCCGCCAGGCTTTGTTTGGCTGCTTCGCGCAAAGCCCGCCGGGCGCCGGGCTCGGGTCTGGCGCGTGTATATTTGGAAGCCTGCTCACGCAAGGCGCGCGCTTCACGCACCAACCTGTGCACAACCCTCATTTCTGGGTGATTCTCAGCCACCTCATCCAGACTGTACTGGCGCAATTCCGGCATAATCCGGGCCGGGTGCCCCAGCCGGATGGCTTTTTCTCCGGTCGCGGCCAGTTTTCCAAGCAGGTTATCAACCGCGATATTACTGGGAGCCACAACCAGCACCCGTCCGCCTTTGAGAACGATTTGACGGATCAACTCCACCAGGGTGGTGGTTTTGCCTGTACCGGGCGGCCCATGAATAATAGCCACATCTTTTGCAGAGAAAGCAAAATTGACGGCGGCCTGCTGGCTGGCATTCAGATCTTTATCCAGCGCGGGCAGGTTCAGCAGCGACTGAAATTCCGCCGGGCGCCAGCCTAATAGAATATCTCGAAGTTCACCCAGGCGCGTATTCGCCGCGAATTGGGCTTTTTCAAGCGCCTGGCGCTGCCTTTGGCGGGAAATCTCATCGCTCGAACGATCTAAGCGAAAGCTGGGACGCTCTGATTCGGTTTCGGGCCACTGGGTAAAGGCCACCTGTATATCATCGCGGGAAAGCCGGGTAACCACACCACGCCAGCCGGAAGATATGTACCCCGCGGGCTGGTTGCCGCCCTGGCCCTCCTCGGACAGCAAGACTGGCGAACCATTATTCAGGCGCGTCCACGGCAGCTTTAGATTTTGATTGCGTTTGCCAAGCGTCAGCAGGATGCGCCCGCCCAGGCCGGCATTCTCATCCCGGATGACCAGGTTTACAAGTGTACTGCCATACTCCTCAGCACCGGCGCTGGAATGGCGTTGTAATTCATCCAACATCTGCTGTTTTTCAGCTTCAGCTTCAAGATCCAGAAGCATCAGCAGGCGCCGAAAATGGTCGTTGACAGGGGTGGGTGCAGTGCTCATGGGGGCTGATCCAATAGAAAACCTACGGGTTTTTTACAAATTTGTCAAAAAAGTCGATACTGCGCTGCATGGCAGTGTTGAAATTATTGGAGATGTTATGGTTGTCCCCGGGGTATTTGTACAATTCAACATATTTCCCGGCGGCCAGCATCTCGTAAAAAAGCGTTTCCGAAAACTGTAAGGGCACTTCCACATCCGTTGTAGCATGATGTAACTGCAAGGGGCCGGAAATATCGGCCAGATAGGAATTGGCTGATATGGAATTCCAAAATGCTGGGTTTTGTTCCGGTGACCCAAATTGGCTACTCAGACTTGAATGCCACGGCACCCCGGCATCGGTCGGCCGCGGCTCGGCGCCTGGGCCGCGCACCCACTTGCTGAGCAAATCTGGATAGGAAGCCACGACCCCGCCCCAAATCACACCGGCCCTGATATCTTTTGAAATGACCATCGCGCGCAGGGTAATATATCCGCCCATCGAATGTCCCCACATTCCAATCCGGTGCGGGTCAGCCTGGGGATAATGTTTTAACGTCGCCAGCGCATTGAGAACATCAACCACATAATCCGGGTGGCCGTAAGCGCCCTGTGCCACACCTTGAGACTTATCATGACCGCGGTAATCGCTTTTGAAGACAATGTATCCGCTGCGCGCGATGGCATCCACATACGCCACGTAGCGCTCAGTGCTATGATAAACATCAGGTGGAATATAGCCGTGATTAAAGAGTATCACAGGCCAGCCAGTTGCGGGTTTATCACCATTTGGAATAGTGAGCAGGCCGTAAATTTTTAATCCTTCGGATAAGTAAGAAGCGTAGAAGCGCCTGTAATTGGAGCCCGGCGTTAGCTCGCGCTCAAGAACCAGATCGCTGCCAGGGTAATTCCGCGCCCGCATGGCCTGGATGGAAAGCGGAAACGGTACGGCAGTTGCGCCCTGTGCCGCGTGGGTGGGCACTGGCGAAGGTGTGCCGGTTGGAGGGCTGGTTTGACTCGCTTGCGGGGTCAGGCTGGCGGGCGGGGGTGTTGCCAGGCTTTGGCTGCGTGTGGAGCCCGCTTCCGGGGCAGCAACCTTTGTAGGCGTTGATAGGTTCGCCACACAGGCAGCCAGAATCCATACGCTGATCAGGAAGATGGATTTGAATTTACCAAAGATCCGTCTGATCAGCATGTCACTCCAATCATACCGGTAAACATGCCGCGAGCCCCGCGCGCTTCGATGCTGCTATGCAAGCGATGCCTTTAGAAAATCGTAAGCCTTCCGGCCGCTGATCTGATGACGCCCTTCAAAATAATCAGTGTAAATCTGCCCCGACGCATCAAACACGCCGTAAACGGCCTCAGCCAGCGCTATGCTTCGTTCTACGGCCCGGCGGGGGAAGATCGGGTCATAACTACCAGATTCGACCAGAAATGGGCGTGGAGCGATCATGCCTGCCAAATCGTACATTTCGCCAAATTGACCCAGCCCGGGGACAAAGTTACAGGCGCAATGGGACATGGCCAGGATGCTGTCCTGAAAAGTAGAATAATAACCGCTGATTACACAGGCTTTGATGCGTTCATCGAGACAGGTGGAAAAAAAGGTGTGCATCCCGCCCCCTGAAATCCCCATCGCCCCAAGGCGCTGGGAATCCAATTCCGGGCGTGTTTCCAGATAATCAACCAGGCGCACCCCATCCCGGACGCGCATCCCAACCACTGACCCGCCGAGGTGGAAAGCCAGCATGGCGGCATGCGCGCAACTGGTCGGTTCTTCCTGCCCAATGGATGTCTTCAAATATGAAAAATCTGTCTGGCGCTCACCAAAACAGGAAATTTCAGGAGCAGCCACCGCAAACCCGGCCTTGCATAACGCTACAGCGAAATCCTTGTGATAGCCTTCCGGGGTATAGCGTTCTTCGCCATCCTCCCACAAGCCAACAATATCCTTCACGCCGTAGCCGTGACCGTGAAAAGCCAGCACTACCGGAAGCGGTCTTTTAGCTGCTTTGGGTAACAACAAATATAATGGCATGCTGACATTTTCGGCGGTTTGTATTACCAGTTTCTCGCGCACATAATCGCCCCTGTCAACGCTCTCCAATAATGTTGGGTTCAATGCGCTGCCATCTTTGCCGGAAAAGCCTATCGTTTTCGCAAGGGCCTGGCGGGTCGCTGCCTGCCATTTCAGTGCCTGCGCCTTTGTTTTGGCATTAAAACCATGGGCTGCAGTTTCAGGCAAGTATTGCCGCCATAAACCGAAGGCGGGCTGCAAGGTTTTGTCATGTTTGTTATTCAGAATGTTTGTGCTCATGCCTCTCCTCAAATGAAAAGATTTTAAAATAATATCTTCCCTTACAATTCAAAGTCAACCCAACACCTGAACAGGAAATCAATTTTTCAGCTTGCATCTATAAAAATGTTCCAATAAACTTGGGTATAATTCCTTCCATTCTACAACTATCGGAGCAAGAATGACCAGAAAAATGACCGGCAATGAAATACGCCAGACCTTTTTAGATTTCTTCGTTGAACAAGGACACACCGTTGTACCATCTGCCTCGCTTGTGCCTGGTGGCGATGCCACCCTGTTATTTACAAACTCTGGAATGGTCCAGTTCAAAGATGTTTTTCTAGGCACCGATAAACGGCCATACAGCCGGGCCGTTGACTCGCAGAAATGTATGCGCGTTGCCGGCAAACACAACGATCTGGATGATGTTGGCCGGGATGATACCCATCATACCTTCTTTGAAATGCTCGGCAACTGGTCTTTCGGTGACTATTATAAAAAAGAGGCCATTGCCTGGTCCTGGCAGCTTCTGACAGAAGTCTGGGGCTTGCCCAAGGATAAACTATACGCAACCTGCTTCAAAGATGACAGGGGCAACATTCCCACCGATCAAGAAGCTGCGGATATTTGGGGCACGCAGCCTGGCATGCCCCCAGAAAATATTCTCTTTTTTGGCCGCAAGGAAAATTTCTGGCAGATGGCAGAGTTCGGGCCGTGCGGCCCGTGTTCCGAAATTCATATTGACCTGGGTGAAGAGCGCGACAACCTGCGCGGCCAGCCGCATCAATGCGGGGTAAATGGCGAGTGCACTCGTTATCTGGAATTATGGAACAACGTTTTTATTCAATACAACATGCTGCGCGAAGCGGACGGCGCATTGGAACCGCTGCCCGCCACACACGTTGATACGGGCATGGGTTTCGAGCGCATCGTATCCGTGATGCAGGGGGTCGATTCCAACTATAAAACCGATCTGTTCATGCCAATGCTGGAGGTCATCCGAAAACTGACCGGCCACACCCCAGAACAGATGTACGCTGATTTTACGCCCTACCGTGTCATCGCTGACCACACCCGCGCAGCAGCTTTCCTGATCGCGGATGGGGTTGTGCCTGGCAACACAGGACGCAACTATATATGCCGCATGATCATCCGGCGCGCGGCCCGCTTTGCCAGCAAGATCGGGTTGACCGAACCATTCCTGGCAAAAGTCGCCAATCCCGTCATCGAGGCTTACGGAGCCTTTTACCCCGAACTGGTACAGCACAAGCAATCGATCATCGACTCGCTGACCCGCGAGGAAATCCGGTTTGCGCGCACGATAGAATCGGGCACTGCCTTCCTGCAGGGTTTGCTGGATGAACTCAAACAGAGTGGCAAAACCGTACTGGATGGGCACAAAGCCTTTGACCTTTACGCCACTTACGGCCTGCCGCTCGAAATTTCACGGGATATCGCCCGGGAACAGGCCCTGGATGTGGATGAGGCCGGCTTCCGCCTGGCCCGCGAAGAACACAGCAAGGCTTCCGGCGGCGGCAAGGCCATGGGTTCGATGGGCAGCACCGACACCGAATTCTTTGCCGGAATTTATAAGGATTTAAAATCCCGTAGTAGCGACTTTAGCCGCTTGGGTGCTGTTGAATATGATCCTTACACCAGTCCGCGGATCGAAACCGAGATACTGGCCCTGGTGGTGGATGGACAAAGAGTCGATGAAGCGCAGTTCGGCGACAAGATTGAAGTCATCCTACCCAAAACTGGCTTCTATATTGAGTCTGGCGGTCAGGTGGGTGATACCGGCAGCTTGCGGTCAATTGTAGTATCTGCGGGAAACCAGGGCGCGAAGAACAAGGGCCCTGTGGGTTCGGCTGGTCATGTCATTGCGAGCGAAGCGCGGCAACACGTGCCCGGTGGGTGGGAAATCGAGATCACTGAAGTACGCCGCCCCGCTTCCGGTTTGATCTCTCACATTGGCGAAGTTGTGAGCGGGAAGCCACGGGTCGGAGATCAGGTGGTCGCCGAAGTAGACCGGGCGCGCCGCCATGATATCATGCGCAACCATACCGCCACTCATCTGATGCACGCGGCCCTGCACCAGGTACTGGGGCTGCATGCGCGCCAGGCCGGTTCGCTGGTTGCCCCGGACAGGCTGCGCTTCGACTTCAACCATCCGGATGCGATGACCCCCGAGCAGATTGAACGCGTTGAAAAAATTGTCAACGATGCTGTCGCCGCGGATTTCGCTGTCAAATCACGCACAAAATCGCGCGAAGAAGCTATCGCGGAAGGCGCCATGGCGCTCTTTGGTGAAAAATATGGCGAGGTGGTACGAACAATCTCGATCATGGACGCGGACCTCGAAAGTGACAAAACGGACGATACTGAACTTATGGGTACTTCCCACAAGTATTCCTACGAATTATGCGGCGGCACGCATCTCACCCGCACCAGTGATGTCGGCGTTTTCATTATCGTGAGCGAAGGCTCAGCCGCCGCCGGTGTCCGGCGTATAGAGGCAGTCACCGGGCGCGGAGCTTATGAATTGATTGCGAAGCGTTTCAAATCATTGAAAGGCATTGCCTCCATGTTGAAATCCAGCGTGGATGAAGCGCCCGTAAAGGTGGAAGTGATCCAGGATGAGCTTGCCGCGGCCAAAAAACAGCTCGCCGCGGCCCGCACTGAACTGGCGTTATTGAATTTCAACCAGCAGCTAGGCGCAATTGAACGTGTGCCCTACGGGACGGTTGGCGAGGTGAAATTGCTGGTTACAAAAGTGCAGGGCATTGATAAAGAAACTCTGACAAAATTGGCGGATGCCTTCAGAGCCAAATATCCTGAAAGCGGCGTGTGTGTCATCGCCTCCATCCATGCGGACAATGTCATCATCATGGCGGCTGTGATGCAGGATTTGATCAAGCGCGGCATTAAAGCGGGCGATCTTGTCGGACACGTTTCGCGCCAATTAGGCGCAGGCGGCGGTGGCGCCCCCCACCTGGCCTTTGGCGGCGGCAAAGATATTGCGAAATTACCTGAGGCGCTCGATAGCGTTAAGGGTTGGCTTACTGCAAAAGCCGGATAAAAAACGTAGTAGCAACTTTAGTCGCTTGGGTGCTAAAGAAGGGCAGTGTACGAACCCACTGCCCTTCTTCTTACTGAACTTACATGTGCCCTGTGGGTGGGTCCTTTCCATACTGAACTTACACGTGCCCTGTGGGTGGGTACTTTCCATACTGAACTATGGGTACTTTCCATTCGCTCGCTTCCCTGAAAACCCTGATGCCAATCAACTTATCTGCACAATTAAGCGTTTCATTCCGTAAACGGCAATTGCTCTTTCTGGCTGCCACATTAATAACTTTGCTTCTGATCGGTTACCAGTTCGGAACCTTTGATGAAGCCATGCATATCCCCTTCCTCAAAAGCATGGCAAACCCGGCTCTGTATGCTGGCGATAAGATGCTCACACTGCAAAGTATTTATTATTCTTATTTCTGGTTCTTTTTTATCCCTTTTCTCAAGCTGGGCTGGCTTGAACCAGTACTTTTTATCGTTCACGCGCTCACCATCTACCTGAGCTACTGGGCCATCTGGGAGTTGAGCGACACCCTTTTTCACAATCCCCTGACATCCTTAATCAGCGTCATCGCCTTCATCGTACCGCATTTCAGTTTTGTCGGGTTCCCGGTTTTTGAGTTTGCGCCATTAAGCCGGACATTCGTTCTGCCATTTTTATTAATTGCCATCAACCAGTTCCTCAAGGGCCGCATCGTGCTGGCTTTCTTTATCGCCGGGCTGATGTACAACATCCATGTGGTTTCAGTTAATTTCATTCTGGCCATGTTTGGGCTGGCCTGTCTTATCGAATTCTCACGCATCGGGGTTCGGAAAATAATTACCGGCGGGCTCGTTTTCATTCTGGCGGCTTTGCCTGTTTTATTATGGAAGGCGAGCGGAAGTCCAATCGATTTTTCGCTGCGCCCGGCCTGGGTTGCATTTCTCAACCAGACCATGTTCAGGCATATTTTCGCACTGATCGGCACCTTTCCGGGCACCTGGGTGATCGTCTTGTGCGGATTAAGCGCCATTGGAATGTTTTTTATCGCGTTCCAGTCTGTACCGAAAATACAAACCGATCTGACCGCCCGAAATTTTATCTTTGCCGGCATCATTGTTCTGCTGGTGGATATCATTACGGTTTATTGGCTACCCGTCACCATCATCATCCAATCCCAGATCTCGCGCATTGGTTTGTGGGTTTTGATCCTGGCTTATATATTCTTTGCGAATTATCTGGCAGAGCTTTACAAACAGAAGGCACTTTCACCAACTGCCTTCTGGCTGCTGATGTTGACCTATCTGGCTTCTCCCTTGCCGGTCTTGACGGTTTTGGTCTGGTTGTTGGTGCGGTTTGTAAAAAGAGAGAAAATTATAAAATTCGCAGGAACCTTCATCCCACTCGCGACCCTGGCAAGTTTTATCATTTTATTATCACTCGGTTTCTGGCAGCCCGGAATTTTTATTTTCGGGCAACAAACCCCCTGGGTGCAGGCGCAGAATTGGGCCCGTATGAATACACCGGAAAACGCGCGCTTTATCACACCACCCGAAAAAATCGGCGTTCAGGAATCCGATTGGCGGGTTCACTCGGAACGCGCCAGCGCCGGAACTTTCTCGGAGCTGCTGGTGGCAGCTTTCCAACCGGGCTATGAAAAAGAATGGGAAACGAGATTTACCCTGCTGGCCCCCGGGGCTGAGGCTCAATTCAACGGCGATTACTTTGCAAATATCGAAATCATCCGCAAAGCATACGAGAGCTTAACCACGAAACAACTGCTATCGGCTGCCTGCCAGCTCAATACCCAATATATCGTCAGCGAAAAGCCTTACACGCATACCTTACCCCTGGTGTACGAGAATTCAGAGTTTGCGATATATGATGTTCGCCAGGTTGGCTGTAATAACAATACTGAACTTAAGTAGTAGCGACTTTAGTCGCCTGGGTACTTTCCATACCGAACTTATGGGTACTTTCCAT